>JASHUC010000105.1 GCA_030040235.1 Gammaproteobacteria bacterium
TTCCGGCAAAGTTACGACGTCGGCACCCCGGGCTAAAACACTTTCGCGGCTCAATGGCTGGCCTGCACGCTCCCCTGCCGACGCTTCACCCTCGTCCTCATGGACGCCGGGTGCACGGCTCGGGGTCGATGTGGATCGCTACTCCTTCATCGTGGCGGACTCCCACCGCCTACTCCTTGCCGGTCTCCCGGCGCACAGCTCCTTGTTTTTGTTGACTTCGTCATAAACCCGCTGCGGGCGTCCGTTGCAAGATGTCGCGACGAAGCACAACAGGGCACCACCGTTTTCCGCGAAATTCCCACAGACCAACGGTTCTTTTTCGGGCATTTGCCTATGTATAATAGGGCATATTGCCGGAGGCCTTGAGAAGGTACCAGAGCCGTGCAGGGTCGAGAGCCCGTAGTGATGGCTGTCTACGAGAAGCTCGGCGGAAGGAGCATGCTGGGCGCCGAGGTCGCCTCCGCGGCGGACCTGGCGCGCGTGGTCTCGCGCCGCATCCCCTTGCGAGCCCTTGCGCACGTTCAGCGGCGCGGACTGTTTTCGGAAGGCGAGATCCAGCGGTTCATCATACCCGCCCGCACCCGGCGACACCGTGAGGCGAAGAAGGAGCGCCTGACCGTCGAGGAATCGGATCGTCTCGTACGAATGGCGCGCGTGCAGGCGCTCGCCGAAGATGTTTTCGGGGACGCTGATCGGGCCAACCGGTGGCTGCGCGAGCCCCTCGGCGAGCTGAGCAGCACTGCCCCATTGGACTGGGCCAGGACCGAGGCAGGCGCACGGCTGGTCGAGGAGATCCTGGCCAAAATCGACTGGGGCGCAGCGGCCTAGATGCGCCTGTGGCGCCTCTCAAGCGCCCGACGCGCACGCGATTTCACCGGGGGCTATGGCTTGCTGCATTCCGGGCGCTGGAATACGGCCGGCCGCCCGGTCACCTATTGCTCTACCGTGCCGTCATTGGCCGCGCTTGAGAAGCGCGTGCACGTCACCGATCCTGCCTTGCTCCCGCCGCAATCGATGGTCGAATACGAAGCGCCGGATGGTCTCCAGCAGCGAACCGTCGACCTGAGCGACTTGGCGTCAGATTGGATTCATCGCGAGGTCGACACACAGAAACTGGGAGACCTGTGGCTCGATTCGATCGCCGAACCGCTTCTCCTCGTGCCGTCGGTGATCATGCCCTTACCGAACTCGGCGGATCGCAACGTCCTCATCAATCATCGGCACCCCGATGCCCCGCGGGTCAAGATCGTGCGGGTCGTTTCCTTCGATCTCGATCCCAGACTATTTCTGCCGTGAGGCGGCCTCATAGAGGGATGTAGTCATCTTCCGCCCGCACGAGGGCGTACTCCTCCCGGCCGACAACGACTACGGTAAGTCCAAGGATCCTCAGGAATTCATTCACCAGGGCGAGTAGCGTTTCGGGAGCCGGCACGTAAGGGACCTCTGTCCGTGCCGACGGGGTCGTTTCGCTGCGGTTGTAAAGTGTCGTGAGCCGCGATGCATCGTATCGCGCGAGGTCATGCTCCTCCGCGATCGTGATGTCAAACCGATCCCACTCGGCGGTCACGACGCTCAGGATGCGCCCGCCGTGGAGCCGGTTTACCAGAACGGGGGCGACGATCGAGCTCAGGCGCTCGGCAAGCGACGCCGACACCTCGAGCGCCGTACCCGGCGATGCAAGTGCGAGGATATCCACGTCGCTGAATGCCTCTCCTCCCCACCCGAGACTTCCGGCAAGCCATACGGCCTCGATGCGCGACTCCCTCTCTAAAAGGGCGCGAATTCGATCGGTCAGCTCCTCTTGCCGTCGCGTCGCCATCCACCCTCGAATCGTAGTGAACACAGCCTGCACGGCTGGCAGTGCCGTGCGGGACACATGGAAGCTAGAACTTGCCACTGGCGTGACGTTCGGCGAACCAGAACCCGGCCACAAGAGTCTTGAGATCGTCGATGTCGCCGCTCCGCACGCGTTCGATGAACACAGCTGCCGGCAGGACGACTGTGAGGATGTCCTCGTTCTCTGCGACATTGCCGTGAACACCTCCGGCGCTTCGGGTGTCAACGACGCCGTACACGATCGAAATCTTCTCTGATGTGCCACCTGAGCTCACGTAAGCGCCAGAATGAATCATCACTGGGTGACTCATGTCGAGGCCCGTCTCCTCCCGCATCTCCCTGACGGCGGCATCCGTGGCGGACTCTCCGGCTTCGATCATCCCGGCCACCAGATTGTCGCGATACGGATACTCACCAGCAACGAGTACGCCGGGTCGGAACTCATTGCCGAGTACGATCTCATCCCGATTGGGGTCATGTCCAAGCACCGCAACGGCATTGCCGCGCTCCATCACCTCCCAGGACGTCCGTCGGGTCCCTCCCTGATGCTTCTCTGCTTCGATTTCATAGCGATGCACGCTTAGAAACCCCTCGTACAGCGGCGTTCTGCTACGAATCACTGCCGTTAGCCGCTCGGCCTTCACTGTCGTTCTCTCCTGCATGTGATGCCACAAACCCCGTTTTGAGATCCAATGCCGACTGGAGCTTGGATCGTCCAACCCCACGCCTCAGGGTTAGTCCGAAAGTTGCTCGCAGTCCCGTCATCTGCGAGGTTCAGTCGTCTCGAAGCCAGCCATCTCTCACGCACTGCTCAACCCGTTCAACCATCCAATCGTAAATGTCGGGTGCGACTGCCTTGACAGGTTGGCTCACCTTCAGGACCTGCGAACGCGAAACAGACTGCTCCGTCCAGTTCCTGCCCTGAGCAGCAAGATTCACAATGAATGGCATCAGCCGATCGAGTACCTTGACCCAGCGACTCTCGGGAGATACTTGAGCTTCGTATTCAAGCCATAGATCTTGAAGCTGCTGCCCGAACGCAACTCCGGAGGCGAGTCGCTGTACACATCTGAGCTCTGCCTCGTGCTGATCCGGCCGCTCCGGCCCGTAAGCCGGTGTGTCCCCGGCGTCGATCTCGCAGACATCGTGTATCAGTGCCATGACGAGCGCTTTGTGCAGGTCAATCGGCAGGGGAAGTTCTTGCGCCAGAGCCATCAGACCGATGGCGAGATGCCAGCTGTGCTCGGCCGAGTTCTCGCGGCGGGAGAGGTCGCTGACATAGGCCCTGCGCTGAACGAGTTTCAGGCGTTCCACGGCGATAAGGAACTCGGCGATCTGAGGTAGTCCGCTTTTCATGAGAATGTCCGGCTAGGAAATGCGCCTTCGAACGCAGAGCGCGCAGGCGTGCGTGCATGTCCGGCTATGGACGCTCCTCATTGAGCGCCGAACGCACTCGCTCGGCGTATAACGCCCGACGTGTTGGAGCTGCATCTGTAGGCACGCCGGGGTAGACGCGCAGTAATCCGTCGCCGAGGCGGCGCGGGTGCACATGCAGGTGCATGTGCGGCACTTCTTGAAATGCACCCGGGCCGATTGAGTGCCACACGGTCATTCCTTCATTTGCGAAGGCGCGGTCCACCGCTCGAGCGATTCTCACGAGCGTATTCATCACCGCGCAGCCGGTTTGCTCATCAAGGCTTCGAACGTCGTTGATGTGCGCCCGAGGGATGACCAATACGTGCCCGGGATTGTATTGACGCGGATCGATAACGGCGACCGTCAGCGCGTCTTCGTAGACGACGTCCGCCGGAGCACGGCCCGCGATGATGTCGCAGAAGACGCACTCAGTGCGCTCACCAGTCATGATTCACTCCAGGAGGCTGAAGTCCCGCGTGGACGGGGCCGATAGTCAGTACACTTCCTGAGCGCAAGAGCACAGCATCCGCGCTGATCTCCCCCAGGTCAATTGGGCGTTCAGGCGGTCCGTGTGGATGTAGAAGACGTTGACTCCGCCGGAGCCGTTGGGCTGAAGGGTCGCCGCGGGGATGTCTCCGACCACACGGTCTCCTCGATGAGATTGCCGCTTGCGTCATATTCCCCGAGCACGTGACCCGATTCATCGTACATGAGCACCGTTGTACCGAGCGTGCCGGATTTCTCGATCAGCTGGCCGAGCGCGCTGTAGAGATAATCTGTCGAACTCGCGCTCGTTGCCATCATGCGGCCCCGGTTGTTGTACGTGAAGGATGGACCGCCGTACGAGAGCGTGTTGCCCGAAGCATCGTAGCGGGATTAATGTGTATGCCTCATCGCTGGCACTTGCCAGGCCGGATCGCAGCCTAACCAAGGTGATCAAATGGTCGGTGTATCCTGTAGCCAAGAAAGCCGTGTCCTTCGAGTCAGCATCGGGTCGAGCCGACCTCGGTCGAGCTTACTGCAATCGTTGCGGCGGGCGTGATCTCAGGAAGCGCAAATGGCGTCTCTGCCAAACCCGCCACTTCGGTCACTCAAGAACAAAAAACCAAGACCTGCGCCGTCCTGGCCCGGCTCGGCGGCATGGAGGAATACGAGATCACCGCCTTTGCCGTCCGATGTGAGAGGGCAACCATCGACACCAAGCCTGAAGTTCCAACAGATCCGACAGCTGCGGACGTCTTGGTCGCCACCGATCCCGCACTTGCAGCGAACGCCTACAGACTGCTGGGTATGTACAAGCTAGCCAAGGATCTTGGCGTCTCGAACAGCATCCTGGCTCAACAACCAATCTGGTATGCGACTGTGCGCAACAAGTACAGATCGAAGGATTGTTGGCGAGCCGCCTACCAAGGTCGCCTACAGTCACTGACGACGACTCTCGAAATGTCGGCAGATTCGCTGCCCATCGAATGGACCGGTAACCAACAAGCGGCGGGATGCCCAGACGATCGCTTGGACTCGTTCCAGCTGACCTACGAGATCAAGGGGCAGGAAGTGCACGGCAAGGTAGTCGGAAGCGAATACTGTACCAACAAGGTCTTCGAGATCGACTTTGACGGTACGTCCTCCGGACATCTTGTCTTTGTGACCTACGAAGCGGGCTGGGGCGACGAACATCAGACTGCCAAAGCCGTCATCGCGGGCCGGAATGGAAATGTGTACTGGGAAGTTCTCAGTCCGAAAGAGGTTGAGGACTACGTGTGGAACTCAGCAGACACGACGCGACTCGCCCGGTCGGTTACGATTCGACTACCGCGCGTCGAAATACGGTTGGGCACTCTGACGCGAGAACACCCTGAGATGTGTCGTGAACTGAGATCCAGTCTCGCCGATTAGCAGATAAGGATTGCCGGCTGAGGGACTTGAACCCCCGACCAACGGTTTACAAATCACCCTCGTAGCTCTTTTCCGCTCCGAGAGACTCTCCGTCACACCATATAACACGCTGATCTATAAAGATATTCATACGCGCCAATCTGCGTCCGGAAGCGCCGCTCAGAGTACCTGTCTGCTACAAATTTGCTACGAATGAACTCCGGTCAGAAGCAGTCCATTTCCGCTCAGCACGGGAGCGCGTCGAGCGCCGTGACACGCTGGCGGATGCTGGGCGTTCACAGTTGGTGACATCCAACAGGCCAATAGACCGTTGGTTGTCGAGGCACCGGAAGAAGCACCGCAGATGGCCACCGAGTGCACGCGCAGGCGCCCTACCGAACGCCGCCTGCAAGCAGATGGCGTAGACTTTTGCCCCGATGGGGAACC
>JASHUC010000106.1 GCA_030040235.1 Gammaproteobacteria bacterium
GTTGCGCAGCTCCAGGGTCTTCGCCGTGCTTCCGATCCCGGTCGACCGACGCAAGACGACCGCCGTATTCGAGGGTGCGCTCGCAGAGGCCGCCGAGAAGCGCAGTGGCGCGCGCGGTGGCGCCGCCCCGGGGGGCGCAGCCGGCGCTGCCGGCAGCGCAACGCCCGGCCACGCACGAGGCGCAGACTCCCGTACCCAATCGAGGGCGCCGCTGGTTCCGGAGCCGGCAGCGCTTCCGGCCTCTTCGCAGGCTCCCATGCCGGAGGAGATCGAGGCCCCGGCATCCCCCGGTCGCTCCAAGCCCCTGCTCTTGGGAGTCGCGCTCGCTGCTGCGGCCCTTGCCGGCGGAGCGCTTTGGTTCTTCGCCCCCCGTCATCATCCCTCCGCGGCGGCCCCCGCCGCGGCCTCAGCAACCTCATCGAGCGTACCGGCCACACCGCTGCGCTCCCCCTCATCGGCGCCGTCCTCGACGGCCTCCTCCTCCGCGGCGCTTCCAAGTGCCGCATCAGGCTCTTTGCCGAGCTCCCCGGGCGCCTCGTCCGCCTCCTCGGCGGGTCCGGCCTCGCCAACCGTCGCAGCCGCCCCCGTCCCCGCGGCCCAGGGCACCCTCGATGAGCTGCTGGAGAAGGCGCGGCTTGCCATGCGCGAACGGCGTTACACCGAGCCCGCGACCAACTCCGCCCTGCTCTATTACCGCTCCGCGCTCGGCGTCGATCCCTCCAACGGCGAGGCGCGCGACGGTATGGCGCGCCTTGCGGGGCTCCTGGGCACGCGGTTCGACGAGTCGCTTGCGGGCGGCCACTATGACGAAGCCGCCGATGCGCTCGCCGGACTCAAGATCGCCGCGCCTCAGGATTCCCGGCTCGCCGTGCGCGAGTCACAACTGCTCAAAGCCGAATGGAACGCCGCGCTCGGCGCGAACGACGCCGACCGTGCGACGGTCATCCTGCATCAGGCGGAACAGTCGGGTGCGCTCTCCTCCGCCGAGCTCGCCCGGTGGCGAGTCGAGCTTGCGCGGCATCAGACCGATGCGCGCACGAAACATTTCGCCGACCTTTTCAATCAGAGACTGCGCGAGGGGCAGCTGCTCGAGCCGGCCGACGACAGCGCCAAGTACTACCTGCAGCAACTCGGGCAGATCGCGCCGCAGAGTCCGATTGCCCAGCACGGGGCGCGCGACCTCGTCGCTGCCTGCCTGCGCAAGGCGCACGATGCGGCGCTCGGGGGCCACCCGGGCGATGCGGACAAGTGGGTCGCCGAGGCGCGCAGCGCCGGCATGACGGCCGACGATCTGGCGGGCTACCAGCGCGATCTCTCCGCGGCGCGCCAGCGCGCGGCAGCGGCCGAATCGGACCGCCTCGCGCAGCTGGCACGCACCCGCATGCAGGACGGACACCTCATCGATCCCGCCAACGACAGCGCCCTCTACTATCTCGACAAGCTCAAGAGCGGCGATGGCGCCAGCGCGGCGGTCGATTCGATCGGCCGTGATTTCGCGGCACGGCTGCTCGAGCAGGCCGCCCGCTCGGCACGCGCCGGGGAGCTCTCCGAGATGCGCTCCGAGCTGACCCTCGCCGAGCACTGGGGGGCGGACCCCGCGCTCGTGCAGGCCGTGCAACAGATCGCAGGCGGGCGCCCCGCCGCGGCGGGCAACGTTGCCCCTGGCGGCGCTGCTTCGCAGCTTCCCACCGGCTTCGCGCCGAAACGCATCCACTACGAGCCGCCGGAATTTCCGGATCAGGCGCTCGACCAGCACATCTCGGGCTCGGTGGAGCTCGAGTTCAATGTCGATCTCGACGGTCGCACGCGCGATGTCCGGGTGGTCGAATCGCGGCCGGCGGGCGTGTTCGACCGGGCGGCGACCAACGCGGTCGCTCGCTGGCGCTATCAGCCGGTCGTCATCAACGGCCAACCCACCGAGATACCGTGGCGCGTGGTGATCAACTTCAAAGCACCGAAGGACTGATGCCAACGATGCGCGTCCCCGGGGTCTCGAGCATTCCATGAGCGTCTTCGGCGCCGAGCGGGTCCGGCAGCTCATCACGGTCGTCGTGGGAGTGCTGCTTGCGCTCGTGATGGGGACCGTGCTCTTCGTGGGCTCGCGGCTCGCGACGCGGGTGACGCTCGACGTGCGCGGTTTGCAGACCGCGAGCGGACTGGAGACCTATCCCGCCATTCTCAACGATCAGCTCGCGGCGCTGCGCGACCGGCTGGAAGAGCGCGCCTACTCCGGTCAGGCTCTCACGGACCTGCGCACGACCACCGAGTCCTTCACGCGCGACCTGGGGCGGCTCGATGCGGCGCGCTTCGGCAGCTCGAGCGAGCTCACCGACGCGAGGCGCATGTGGCACGATTACGCGCCGGTGCTCGACCCGGTTACCTCCTTCAACGGCCAGCCCTACGTCGACACCGACGCGGGCAGCTCGCTCTCGCGCGATGGGCGCGAGTACTACGCGAGCGTCAAGCGAGCGCAGCTGTTCGCGCGTGACAACTCGGCGCGCCTGCACATGCTGCTCGGCGACCTCGCCGCGCGACTGCAGGCCGAGGCGAGCGCCGAGGCGAGCCGGCTGCGCTTGCTGCTCTCGGGCGGCGTGCTTGCCGCGCTCGTGCTCGGGGCCGTGGCCGCATACCTGCAGGTGAGCCGGGCGCGCGAGGAGCGCGTAGCGCGCGAAGCGCAGGAACAGACGCGTGACATTCTGCGCACCGTGCGCGAGGGCTTCTTCCTGCTCGATGCGGATTACCGGATCGGCACTGCGTGGTCGCAGGCGCTCACACGGCTGTTCGGCAGAAGCGATTTCGCCGGATTGTCGTTCGAGGATCTGCTGAAGGACCTCGTGCCCGCGCCGACGCTCGCAACCGCCACCAAGTACATCAAGTTGCTCTGGGGGGAGCGCGCCCACGAGAACCTGATGAAGAGCATCAATCCCCTGGGGCAGCTCGAGATCCACGCAGACGACGGCCACGGCGGCCGCGACACACGCTATCTGCAATTCGACTTCCACCGTGTGATGGGCCCGGGGGGCGTGAAGCACGTTCTCGTCAGCGTGACCGACATCACCTCGAGCGTGCTGCTCGCGCGGGAGCTGCAGGAGTCGCAGGAGAATGCCAGCGCCCAGGTGGACATGATGATGGGCGTCATGCACATGGATCCGGTGCAGCTCGCCGCCTTCCTCGATGCAACCGAGACCGGCCTCGCACTGGTCAACACGATCCTCAAGGAGCCGGCGCGCACCGATGGGGATTTCCGCAGAAAGCTCGATGGGATGTTCCGCGAGCTGCACTCGATCAAGGGCGAGGCTTCCGCGATCGGCCTGATGACCGTCGCGAGGCGCGTTCATACGCTCGAGGACGGGGTCGCCGATCTCAAGAAGAGCGCCGCTCTGTCCGGCAGCGACTTTCTGCCGCTGGTGGTGAAGCTCGATGAGCTCATGGCGCACCTGAAGATGGTGCGCGAGCTCGCCGCCCGCTTCAGCGCGCTGCGTGATGCGGCCCCGGCCGAACCCGCTCCGCGAGTCGCAGGCCCGGGCACGGCGACGCTGGCTGCGGCGGGCTCGGCGGCGGGGATCGCGGGTGGAGGTGCGGTGACGGGCGGGGGTGCAGGCGCCGCGGGGGCTCATCCGGGAGCGCGGCCGCCAGGGCCCGATGCGAGCGGCGGGCGGCGGCGCAGGAGCTCTCGCACGCC
>JASHUC010000107.1 GCA_030040235.1 Gammaproteobacteria bacterium
TGACGAGCGGATCCGGGGCGACCCAGTTGACCGTCACATAGGAATCGCTAACGTATCCGTCCGGATATGTGCAGCTGATGGCGTAGGTCACCGCGTTGGCCGTGCTTTCTTCCACCGCTTGACTACCACTCGCAGGCAACGTTCCACCCCAGCCATCGCCGGCATTGCCGCCCGACGCCGTGCAGGACGACGCGCCAGTGGCCGACCAAGTCAAGGTCGTTGATTGCCCGGTGCTCACGGTGAGTTGCGATGCGGTGAACTGCACCGAGGGGGGGGCTGCTATTGAATTCGTTACGAGCGTGCCCGTGTTGCTCGGGTCGAGTATCTGCTGGATTGTTGAGCTGCTCCCGGTAGGGTCCGCGGTCGAGCTCCACACCGCTGCGAGCGAGGTGAAGAACCCCAATGCGTTCGTGGGCGTCGGGTTCGGCGGCGGGGAGAGCGGACATTGAAGGTATCCGTCAGCAGTCGCGCCGGTTTCATTGCCCAGCGAGAGAGAGCCCACCACTCGATTGTTCTGATCAAAAAGAGCACTCCCCGAGGCGCCCGGACCGATCGTGCCGGTCAGATTGATGACATCCCAGAAGTCGGAGGTGTACACGACGGGAAGCGAGGTGTTCGCGGGGACTGTCTGAGCGACCGCCTGGCCATTCCATGCCGTAAATTGCTTGTCGTTGGAGAGCGCATGGTGGATCGTGTAGCCACCCTGGATGACGCCGCCCGTGGCGTCGAAACCCGCCAGGTACGCATTGCCTACCGCCGGCGACTCACTCAGCAGCAACAGCCATGCGTCCTGCTGTTCGGCGACGGTCGTGGCTCCTTGCTGGGTCACGATGCCGGGATCGTACAAAGTCCCAAGAGGCGAGCCGCAGGGAGATGTCGCATTCCAGTAGACCACCACGCTTGCGGCGGCTCCCGGGTCCCCGCCTCCGAGCGATCCGTTCTCACAGTGTCGTGCCGTAAGGACGTAGGGCTTGGCGTCCTGCGGCACGTCATTGACGAGCGTTCCGGAGCATTGGATTGCGTTACTGACGATGATCGCAACGGTCGCCTGCCCTGGGGCTGTATTCGCTGACGTGACATCGCACTCGTAGTTCACGATGCAGGTCGAGGTCGACCCGGTTCGCACCCGTTGCTGCAATCGTATGTAGTACGGGTGGTCGGCAACCGCATGCCCGAACCCCCTGTACCCGGCCTGCAGACTGGCAATCTGCACCACGACATCCCGGCGTTCCTGAGGCGCAACGGTGAGTTCGATCGCTAGCGAGTCTCCCTTTGAGATCCGGCTCCAAAGTTGTCGTCTATTCGTGTCCGCTTCGCGGTACACGTAGGTGTCTCCGCCAGCCACAACACTGAGCTGCGCGCTCGGTGGCAAGAAGATGCTGGCCGCATGGAAGGACAGTGACACTGCCGTCGGCACACGAACTGAGTAGCGCCACGTCGCGACCCCTCCAGTCACGCTCCATGTCCCTGCTCGAGATGCGTCGATGACGTGAGGAATGTCGACAGCGAATCGGTTTCGGTCCTTCGCGGCCGCACTGATCAGTGGATCGAGGTTGACCCGCACAACGTCTACGGGCGAAGCGTCTGATTGCGCGCGTGACGCTCTGAAGCCGATGACGGTGAGCAAGATAAGAAGTATGGTGCCCAACGAACTGAGCAGGTGAGCCTGTTGACTCATTGTTATTGCTCTCCCTAGCGGCGAGGCGTACGAGGGCCGCGACGCTTGCTTGAATCATAAGGCAATCCCTGGGCTCTTCCAAAACTAAGTCGGCCCTAATATCGGCTACTGAGAGACCTCGGGTGGCTGTAGAGTTCGCCGGCGAGGCGGAATACTGGCGCCTGCGGATCGGAAACCTGACTGAGTTCGTCAAGACGAATCTCGAGGAGATCGTGCGGCAATGTGCTGCGTCGGAACGGGCACGAGCAACATGGAGGGTGACGGAAAGTCTGCGGTCGCATCCGCCAAGGTACTGATCCCAAAAGGCCTGAAACGGCCGTATGGGACAGGCCGGACCGCATAACCCGCTGAATCTACGAACTCTTCCTGCCGAGCGTCCGTTGGGCGAGGATCATTTGCAAGGCGGAGCCATCTACAATACATGCGCACGCGTTTCGTGCCACCTTCTACCTTCGGCACCCTCTCCTAGACGGGCCGCGATCAATGGAGGGCTGCGCGCCACTGACGTGAGAGTCTCGATCCCGTTCACAAGCGTGAGCCTCGTACGCTGTCAGCGGTGAATTGGCCAGACGACGACGCGGAGTACCGGGCACGGTTGCCTGAGGGTGGCAGGTCGATGTCACGCACGAACTGCAATCCCTGTGGGGCCGCCGAACGATCGATATCGCGAGCGGCCGGAGTACAATCGCCCGCTGCCTGCGGCATCTGCGGACAAGAAGCAAGAACAGGACGCGTGACATGAAAAAGTTGTGGCTCGGCGCGACGCTCGTTGCGATCGCGTTGCTGTGTGTGCGGCCCGCGGCTGCGCAGATCGGAATCGTCTCGGTGACCGGCGGGCGCGTCGAAGGTGTCACGGCCGGCGGAGTCACCTCGTTCAAGGGCATTCCGTTCGCGGCGCCGCCGGTGGGGAACCTGCGCTGGCGGGCCCCGCAGCCGGTGAGGCCGTGGAGTGGCGTCCGGCGCGCGGATCACTTCGGCCCGAGCTGCACGCAGCCTCCGCCCGTGCTCAAGATCCTTGGAGTGCCCCCCGCCATGAGCG
>JASHUC010000108.1 GCA_030040235.1 Gammaproteobacteria bacterium
ACGTATCCGGGCGCAGGAACGGCCGGCTGCACATAGACGGGCAAGACCGGCGGGGCGATATTGACGGAGATCCCGACCGACACCTGCGCGCTGGAGACCGAGGGCACGAACGTCAGCGGGACCACCGCCAGCCAGAGCACTGTAATCATCCGGCGGAACAGGCTCGAGAGCATCTGTATCCCCTTTGGCCTAACGGAATCGCTACGATTTGAAACGGGAGCTTACTATCCCGGTTGACGCGCCGCCGCGTGTCGCAAGCAGCAGACAGCGCATTCAAACAAGTCCGGCCGGAGGAATTGGTTGCACAGACTCGCGACTGTCCGGCGCATCCGCACGTCGGGCATCGCGGGTGCTGCGGTGCAGGCGAGAGCGAGTATCATTCTCGAGCCTGAGGTGCTCCCATGCGCTTTACCTCCGTCAACCCTGCAACCGGTGCGACTCTGGCGAGCTATGAGGAGACCACTCCGCAGAGAGTGAATGAGCTGCTCGATCTGGGGTCGGAGGCGTTTCGCGCCTGGCGAACCACAAGCTTCGGTCAGCGCTCGGGGCGCATGCGAGGCGCCGCCTCGATCCTTCGCGAGCGCGCTCGCGACTACGCTCGGCTGATGGCCGAGGAGATGGGCAAGCCTGTACGGGATGGGATTGCCGAGGCGCACAAGTGCGCGCTCTGCTGCGATTTCTTCGCCGAGAATGCCGAACGATTCCTCGCCCCGGAAGCGATCGATATTGGCGCGCATCGCAGCGTGGTCGCGTTTCGGCCGCTCGGGCTCGTGCTGGCGATCATGCCCTGGAATTTTCCCTTCTGGCAGGTGTTGCGGTTTGCGGCGCCCGCGCTGATGGCGGGAAACGCCGCAGTCCTCAAACACGCCTCCAATGTCCCCGGCTGTGCGCTTGCGATCGCGGAGGTCTTCAAGGACGCCGGCTTCCCCCCGCACCTGTTCAGCACGCTGCTCATCGGGAGCAAGCACGTCGAGGCGCTCATCGAGGATCCGCGCATCAGTGCGGTGACGCTCACCGGCAGCGTGGAGGCGGGCCGGGCGGTCGCGCGCAAGGCGGGCGAGATGCTGAAGAAGTCGGTGCTCGAGCTCGGCGGGAGCGATGCCTACCTGATCCTCGAGGACGCAGACCTCGAGCTCGCCGCCGCGGTTTGTACTCAGGGCAGACTCGTCAACTCGGGACAGAGCTGCATCGCCGCCAAGCGCTTCATCGTGATCGAGAGTCTTCGTTCGCGGTTCGAGGAGCTGTTCGTCGAGCGGATGCGCGCCGTGAAAGTGGGCGACCCGCTCGCGGAGGACACCCAGGTGGGTCCGATGGCGCGATCCGATCTTCGCGACGCGTTGCACGAGCAGGTGAAGGCGAGCATCGCGAAGGGTGCACGGTGTCTGCTCGGCGGCCGGGTGCCCGAGGGTCCCGGCGCCTACTATCCGCCCACCGTGCTCAGCGGTGTGCATCCCGGCATGCCGGCGCACGATGAGGAGATGTTCGGGCCCGTTGCGGCCGTCATCGCGGTGCGGGACGAGGCGGCCGCGCTTCAGGCGGCGAATAACTCCGTCTTTGGACTCGGTGCGGGGATCATTTCCCGGGATCTGGGACGCGCCGAGCGGCTTGCAACCGAGGCCATCGAGGCGGGCTCGGTCTTCGTGAACGCCATCGTGCAGTCGAACCCGAAGCTGCCTTTCGGCGGGGTCAAGGCGAGCGGCTACGGGCGGGAGCTCTCCCACTACGGCATCAAGGAGTTCGTCAACATCAAGACGATCGTGGTGCAGGAAGGCAAGAGGCACCAGGGCGATTCCGGAGCCGGTCACACCGAATAGGGCGCAGCCAAGCGCGAGGCTGCGATCCGATAACTGCGATCCGTTACCATAGAGCCCATAACAGGGAGGGAGCTCCCATGCGCTCGAAGAAAAGAGCTACCGCGCGATGCGCCGGCGCCTGCATACCCGTGCTCCTCGCTGCTGCCGTCGCGTGTGCCCAGAACGCGCCGGCGGGTGCTGCCAAAGCGCCGGAACCGGTACTGGACCTGATCGGCAGGCCCGTCGATCTCGATTTGTCGCGGGGCGTCCAGCCGCCGTACCGCGACACCTCGAAGCTGCCTTCGACGTTTGCCGGAGCCGCCAGGACTCAACCCGCCGACTCGCAGTGGGGTACGCATCCGTACCGCCCGAAGAGCCGGCGTGATCTCACGGGCATCTGGATCAATCAGGGTGGCATCGGCTGGACGCCGGGTATTGCGCCGGGGCGCGGACAGAATCCGCCGCTCACGAAAGCCTACGCCAAGATCTTCGAGCAGCACCTGGCGGATGCCGCGCGCGGCAAACCGACCGGCGACAGAACCGCCGCGTGTCTGCCGCCGGGCATGCCGCGCATCATGACGATGACTTATCCGATGGAGATCACGATGGCGTGGAATCGGATCATGATCTACGCCGAATGGGACGAACAGGTGCGACGCATCTTCACCGATGGACGGCCGCTTTCGAGCGACCCCGATCCCACCTATAACGGCCAGTCGGTAGGGCACTGGGAAGGCAACTTTTTCCTGGCGACGACCTTTGGCCTTCGTGGGGACACGGATCTCGAAGCTTCCGGATTGCCGAAGAGCGACAAGACCATCGTGTACGAGAGGCTATGGCTCGCAGACGACGACACGCTGCGCGACGAGATCACGCTGGTGGACCCCGTCGGGTACGAAAGGCCCTGGACGGTGACGAAGACGTACAAACGGGCGCCCCCCGATTTCACGCTTCTGCCGTACGTGTGCCTGGAGAACAATCGCAACCCGATCGGTCCGGACGGATCCATTGAAGTGATCCTGCAATCGGGCGGCAAACCGCAGCACTGAGCCGCACGCCCACGGGTTCGGTTTTCAAGACTCCGGCCCGCCCGCGGGAGCGCCCGGGAGGGAGAGCTCGCTTACTCTTTCCAGCCGTCCGGCGGCTCGTTACCGCCCTTGATCTGGCGCGTCTTGTAGCGCCACTGCCCGTTGATCTTCACGAACGTGGCGTATTCCCGGCCTTGCGTGGTGACGCGCGGCGGATCGCCCTGCTTCTGGATGAGGAATTCGGTGAAGATCAGCTCGGCGGTTGCCGCATTGCCGTGCACGACGATGAGCGGGTTGCTGATCGTGACATTGAAGGAATAGGCCTTTCTGGAGGGGCTGTTGGCCCCGGCGCTCGCATAGGCCTGGGTGATCCCCTCCTTGCCCTTGTAGTGCTTGGTGCCGAGGATCAGCTCCGCATCATTGGCATAGAAATCGGTGAAGCTCTCGGCATTGGGCTTGCCGAAGTTGTAGTAGTAACGTGTGATCAGATCCTGGATCTGAGCGCGGTCGCTGAGCATTCTCGAACTCATGCTTT
>JASHUC010000109.1 GCA_030040235.1 Gammaproteobacteria bacterium
CGGGATCGGTGTTGGCCGCGTTCCCCGTCAGGTGATAGGCCTGACAGCGGCAGCCTCCGAAATCCACGCTGCGCCGCTCGCAGCTGCGGCACGGCTCGGGCATCCACGCCTCGCCGCGAAACGCCTCCAGCGCGGGCGATTCCCGCCAGATCTGCGCGAGCGAGCGGTTCCGCACGCTCTCGAACGTGAGCCCCGGCAAGGTGTGGGCGAGGTGGCACGGCAGCACGAGTCCGTCGGGAGTCACGACGATGAAGCGGCGTCCCCAGCCGTCCATGCACGCCTTCGGAGTCTCGGCATAGTAGTCGGGCGTGACGAATAGAATCTCCATGCGGCCCGTGAGGCGCCGGCGAGCGGCTGCGGCAATCTCCCGCGCGCGCGCGAGCTGCTCGGCGCTCGGCAGCAGCGCCTTGCGGTTGAGCAGCGCCCAGCCGAGGTACTGGGTGTTGGCGAGTTCCAGCCGGTCGGCCTCGAGCTGCTCCGCGAGCGCGATCATCTCGGGCACACGGTCGAGATTCTCGCGATGCAGGACGATGTTGAGGGTGAGTGGCAGGGCGAGCTCCTTCACCCAGCGCGCCACCTGGAGCTTGCGCTCGAGCGAGCGCCGTCCGGCGATGCGCTCCGCCCCGGGAGCCGTCACGTCCTGCACGGAGACCTGAACATTGTCGAGGCCCAGCCCCTTGAACCGTGCGAGCCGCTCGCGGGTGAGCGGAATACCGCTCGTGATGAGGTTGGTGTAGAGCTGCAGCCGCTCGGCCTCGGCGACGAGCCGCTCGAGGTCCTTGCGCAGCAGCGGCTCGCCGCCCGTGAGGTTGACCTGCACCACCCCGAGCTCCTCGGCTTCCCGCAGCACCCGCAACCAGGTATCCGTGTTGAGACCGTCGGTGTGGCGCGCGTAGTCGAGCGGATTCGAGCAGTACACGCAGCGCAATGGACATGCGTAGGTGAGCTCGGCGACGAGGGTATAGGGTCGGGCCTCGGCGTTCATCGGCGCATCAGGGCCCCGGTTCGGTCGCGAGCAACGCCCGCTCGCTCAGGGCGTTGAGAAAGGAAAGCACTTCGCGCTCGATTTTCTCGGGCGGTTGCGGGGCATACTTCTCCGTCAGGCGCGCGATGATCTCGGTGACGGTGAGCTCGCCGGTGCACAGCTGAACGATATCGGCCGCCGTGCCGTTGAGCTGCATGCCCCGCTCGGGGTAGAGCAGCAGGTAGCGATTGGTCTTGCGATCGAGCCGCAAGCGGGCCTTGGCGGCAAGGCGCGGCCGGGCATCCGGAGCAATCACTGGCGCGGTCCCCGCGCACCCCAGCCCGGCTCGATGTAGGCGGCATAAACGCTATCGAGCAGGTGCCAGAGAATCTCGGTCTTGCGGATCAGCGCCGCGATGCAGCGCTCCTGGGCCTCGCGGGTCCGCGCGTGCGCCGTCACGTAGTCGATCGCCTCCTGCGAATCCGCGCGCGCACGCGTCACGCGGGCGCGAAAGTAGGCGAGCATCTGCGGATCCACCCAGGGGTAGTGCTGCTCCCAGGCGAGGATGCGCCGCGACATGAGGTCGGGCGCGAAGAATTCCGTGAGCGAGGAGGCGACGGCATCGAGGAGGCTGTGCTCGCGGACGAACTCGACGTAGGCATCGCAGGCGAAGCGCACGCCCGGCAGAACCGAACGGCAGCTCGCGACCTCCGCGGGGTCGAGCCCGACGCCTGCGGCGAGTCGCAGCCACATCGCGAGGCCGCCCTCGGATTCAGCCGTGCCGTCGTGGTCGTGAATGCGATGGATCCACAGGCGGCGGAAGGCCGGATCGGCGGATTTGGCGAGAATCAGTGCATCCTTGATGGGGATGCGCGTCTGGTAGTAGTAGCGATTGAGCACCCACTGCTGCAGCTGTACGCGCGTCAACTGCCCCGAGTGCATCAGCACGTGATAGCGGTGGTGATCGTGATAGCGCTGCGCGCCTTCCTCACGCAGCCGCTCGATGAAGGCATCGCGCGTCAAAGCAGGCGCCTCGGTCGAGGATTGTCCGGTCTCGACCGTCAAATTTCGAGCTCGAGCCCGTCGTGCGCGACTTCGAAGCCCGCCGCGCCGATTGCGGCGCGCTCCGATGAGTCCTCGCGCAGGATGGGATTGGTGTTGTTGATGTGGATGAAGATCTTGCGGCCCCGCCCCGTGCCCGCGAGCGCCGCGAGGCTTCCCTCGGCGCCGCCGATCGGCCAGTGAGCCATATCCTCGGCGCGCCGGTCGCTCAGGCCGAGCGCGATGAGCTCGTCGCTCGACCAGAACGTCCCGTCGATGAAGCTGCAGTCGGCGCTCGCGATGACATCCGTGAATGCCGGGGTCGGCGCGGCGATGCCCGAGAAATAGGCGAGGGTGCCACCGGTTCGCAGGTCCCGCACGCGCAACCCCACGTTGTCCTCGGAGGTGGGCGCGTGGTGCGCGCGCAGGTGAAGCGGCGGCTGTCCGGGCACGGCGATCGCCTCCACGACGAGACCGCTCGGCCGCGCGGCATCTTCAGGCGCATCGAGCTCGCGCGACTCACCGGGCCGCAGCCGCTGCCAGGTCACCTGCCCTGGGAAACGTTCGAGAGTGCCGTAGAGCACGTTTCGCTCCGTGAATCCCCGACGCACCTGCTCGGTCGCGTAGAGGGTGAGCGGCTGCGACTCCCGCAGCGCCAGCAGTCCGAGGCAATGATCGAGGTCGCCGTTCGTGAGCAGGATGCCCGCGATCGCCGTGTGCCGGGGTGCGCGCGGCTGCAGGGGCGCAAAGCCCTCGATATGGGCGCGAATCTCCGGGGAGGCGTTGAGCAGGAACCACGCCTGGCCGTCGGCGCTGATGGCGACCGACTCCTGGCTACGAGGCCGTGCGGTAATGGTGCCGAGGCGTACGCCGCGGCAATTCGGACAACCGCAGTTCCATTGCGGGAAGCCGCCACCCGCAGCAGAGCCGAGTACTCGGATCCTCACTGCTACAGGCCGGCTTGATGCTCCGGCCGGGGCCGGCCGGAGCCCGGGCTCCTAGTGGTAATCGCCCCCGAAATCGTCCTGATACGAGTTGATCTCCGCGTCCATCTTGATTTCGACAAATTCCGGTGTTTCCCAGCTCACGGCAAGCTCCTCGGCGGCGGTGCGAAAGTGTGCAGCGCAAACCGTAGGGCCATCGGGGCAGTTCGTCAAGACTCCGGCCCGGGAATTACTCCCGATCGTGCGGTCACGAATGCCGGAGAAGCCAAGGCCGAGCCGGCGACATAACCCGGCTCCCGGGCGCGCTTGCTTGAAACAGGGGGCAGCGCTCAGCCGTGCCGAGCGGCCTCGCGTTCGAGGGTCGCCAGGCAACCTGCGGCGCGCGCCTCGGCCTGATTCCAGTCGAAGGGTCCTCCGAGACCGCGCAGGAACTCGGGGCCGATGACCCCGCTGCGCGGCGGCCCGCTGCGGAAGGCATCGGTATCGTCCGTGCCGGAGAGGGCGATGGAGACTGCGAGGGCCGCCAGCACGTCGAACTGAGCGGCCTTCGGGCGCTCCGGATCGTGATGGTGCGCGACGGCCTCGATGACCGGGTACGGCAAGCCCCACAGGCCGAGGAGGTAGGCGCCGAGCTCGGCGTGAGAGGCCCCGATGAGGCGGGTCTCGGCGGTATGCATCGGGATGCCTTGCGTGATCGCGAGCTCGACCGCCTGCTCGAGCTCGCGCGGGCATTCCTGGATGAGCACCCAGTAGCCCATGTCGTGCAGCAGCGCGGCGAGCACCGAATCGTCGCTCCACTTCGTGCCGGAGGTGAGCACTGCGGCGACTGCCGCAACGCGCTGCGCGTGCAGTTGCAGCAGGTCGAGGTCGAGCGCCGCGTGGGAGAGCTTGCCGGGCCAGCGCGCGAACACCTCGGCGCACATCACGAGATTGCGCACGCCGGGGAAACCGAGATACATCACGGCCTGCTCGATGTTGGTGATGCGGCGCGCGCGGCGAAAGAAGGCGGAGTTGGCGATCTGCAGAACCTTCGCCGTGATCACCGCATCGGCCGTGATGATCCGGCCGATCTCGCGCGAGGAGACGTTCTCGTTCGACATGACGACCTGCAGGCGCGCGAAGATGCGCGGCTGCGCCGGGAGCTGGCGGATT
>JASHUC010000110.1 GCA_030040235.1 Gammaproteobacteria bacterium
TTTGCGCTGTTTTGCGGATTGACGGTCGCGATCTTCTGGCGCTGGATGCCGCACCTCGATGCGGCGCTGCTCGGACCGCCGGGCGACAACCTGCAGGACTTCTGGAACAGCTGGTATACGGTGTTCGGACACCAGCCGGGTCATTTCTGGTTCACCCGCTTACTGAGATTTCCCGAAGGCACGCCCCTCGCCTATCAATCGTTCGCCTACCCTCAGGTTTCCGCGCTCGCTCTGATCTCGAGAGCATTCGGCCTCGGCCCATCGACTCTACTGCTGCAACAGAACATAAGCCTGCTCATCTCTTTCCCGTTGGCGGCCACCGGGACTTTCTACCTCGTGCGCCACTTCATCGACAACACTCCGGGGGCGCTGCTCGGCGGCTTCGTCTTCGCCTTCAATCCGTCGCACATCGAGCATGTGAGGGAACATGCCCATGTGTCGCAGATCGAGTTCATACCGTTCTTTGTGCTCGCGTTCCTTCTTACCCTGGAAAAGAGGAGCATCGTCTGGCTTTCGTTGTCGATCATCCTGTTCGCTCTCAACGCGCTTTCGTGCTGGTACTACCTGTTCTACGTCGCCTACTTCGTCATCTTCCACACGGTGTACGTTGCGGTCCGTGATCGGGCCTGGCCACGGGGATGGCGGCTGCTCGCGCCGGCCGGCTCTCTGGTGGGTGTGGTCGTGCTGCTGTCGCCTATGTTGTTGCGGATGTTTCGCATCGGCCTCAGTGGCGCGCCGATCTATCTGCCGGGCGGGGACCTGTACGTGGCAGACGTCGCCGGCTATTTCGCTTTCCCCCCGTTCCATGCACTGGGAGCCCTCAGCGCCCCCATCTACCGCATCATCGCCCGATACTCCAACGAGTGGGAAGCGACGGTGTACCTCGGGCTCATCAACCTGGCTCTCATCGGGTGGTTATGGATCAAGGGCTCCCCTGAGGAACGCCGGCTCCTGGCGTATCTGGTGACGGGCATGGCGGTGTTCTGCGTGTTCGCGAGCGGGGACACCTTGCATGTCATCGGCCACCGAATGCACGGCTGGCTACGCATGCCGGACTCCCTGCTTTCGCGCCTGCCCTTCGTGAAGGATGTCCGCAGCGCCTCGCGAGCGATCGTGATGGTCTACCTGTTTCTCGCGCTCGGCGTCGGGCTTGCGATCGCTCGATTATGGAGAGAGCCACCCCGCCTGATGAGGCGCCGGGCGGCGATCGTCGTGGCGTTGCTCGTGCTCATCGACTTCCTGCCCGTGCATCCCTTGCCGATGACCTCTTTCGCGTGCTCGCCGGGCCTTGCGGTGATTCGCAACGACCCGGAACCGGGCTTCGGGGTGCTCGACATGCCCGTCACCGGTTATGAGGCGAACGACGTGTACATGACACAAGCCGTGTGTCATGGCCGGCCGATCACCGGGGGGATCATTGCGAGAGATTTGGTCTCCTCGCTCCAGGACCGACTGATCACTCAGGACCTCGCCGCGCAGCGCCGTCAGCTCGTGAGCGCCCACGTGAAGTACATCGTCCTGAACCGCCGTCCCATGGGGATAGCGCTTCCCTGGCCCCCCCAGGACGGATCACCCCAAGCATATCTATCGTCCTACCACCTCGTGTATGCGGACTCTGACATCACGGTGCTGCGGGTATACTGATACGGTCCGCACGGAGCCCGCCCGATGGTGCCGCCGGAAAACGATCCGCTCCTCGCGTTGCCCGGACTCGACGACGAGCCTCGATGGGAATCGGCTCCGATCGCAGTCTCCGCGGTAATCCCCTGTTTGAACGAGGCGCTGACCATCGGGCTCTGTGTCGAGAAGGCCTTGCGCAGCTTTGCCGCTCTGCACCTGAAAGGTGAAGTGGTGGTCGCCGACAACGGCTCCACCGACGGTTCGGTGGACATTGCGGGCAAACTCGGCGCGCGCGTGGTGCACGAGCGGCGCAAAGGCTACGGCTCGGCGCTGCGACGCGGAATCGAGGAATCCCGGGGCGAGATCGTGATCATGGCGGACGCGGACGACTCGTATGATTGGTCCGCCATCGAGCCCTTCGTGCGCAAGATACGCGAGGGCTACGATCTGGTGATCGGCAACCGCTTCAAAGGCGGGATCATGCGCGGTGCCATGCCGAGGCTGCATCGATATCTCGGTAATCCCGTTCTGTCGTTCATCGGGCGCAGCGCATTCAGGATCAACGTCGGGGACTTTCATTGCGGGATGCGCGCCTTCACGCGCCGCGCATTCGACCAGATGCGCCTGCAGGCCACCGGCATGGAGTTCGCGACCGAGATGGTGGCGAACGCGGCTCACCAGGGACTGCGGATCGCGGAGATTCCGATCATTCTATATCCGGACAAGCGCGATCGAGCTCCGCACCTGCGTTCGTTCCGCGATGGCTGGCGACACCTGCGCTTCATCCTGACCTACGCCCCGGATCACCTGTACGTGATTCCGGGGCTCGCGATGCTGCTGGTGGGAATCGGCCTGGAGACATTCCTCATCCGTGGCCCGCGCGTTCTGGAGGGGTATTACCTCGGCATCCACTTTCTCGCGCTCGGCTCGCTCCTCACGCTGGTCGGATTCAACCTCCTCAATATGGGCGTGCTCGCCAAAACGTTGATGTCGCAGCGTTTGAGCGGCCTGAAGAGCTGGACGGTCGCCCTGATGAGGAGGGAGTTCTCTCTCGAGGCGGGACTGATTGCCGGGACGGTGCTGGCTCTGGTGGGCACAGTCGTCGATTGCGGCATCGCAGCAGAATGGTTCGGGCCACACGGCCGGGAGATGGACTCGAGCGTGCATCTGGCATTCGTCGCGACCACGGCCATCGTGCTGGGTTTGAATCTGATCTGCAGCTCCTTCCTGCTCAACATGATCCTGCAGGGGTTCGGGCGGGCGCGCGGGGCGCCGCGATCTCGGCAGGCCTCGTGACGGCGGGCGCGGCTCAGGCTACATGCGTCTCCCCGGCTGAGAAGCGGAAGCTGTAGTCCTCACGCGCGGCGTTGTTGGGCGCGTCCAGCCCCGCAATCGGCAGCGAAGCTCTCCGCGAGCGGTACACGCGTTCGCGCTGCCTCGCGAAGGTGAGCTCCACGACATCCGGGAATCCGTCCGGAGCGAGCGGGGCGTAATTGTTGCCGTGAAGGTGGATGAGGTCGAATCGCTCTTGCAGCCTCTTGACCGCTCCACAGAACACTTCGCGCAGGGGCTTCGTGTCGTGGAACTCGACCACCAGCGCCTCTATCCGGTCTGCGTAGCGCAGAATGTCGCCGATGATGCGGTATTCGCCGCCCTCGATATCGATCTTGAGAAAGACCCTGTCCGAGGGCGTGCGGCCGAAGACATCATCGAGCGTCGCGTCCTGCGGCTGCACATGAGCGTCATAGATGCGCTGCTGGAAGTGCCTGGCATGCCGTCCAAAAAACGCCCGGAAGGCGCTCCACAATCTGAATCGACTCCGAACCTCGCCAAGGGTCTGCCGGCCGATCAGGAAGTTGACCAACCCCCGTTGGAAATGACGTTTGAACTGGTACTCGGAGACCGTGTGATCATAGGCGTGGATCTCGACCTGCGGATTGATACCCCTGAAGTGCTGCTCGAATGACCAGTCCGTAGAAACTCCAAAGGAGAGGAGGGCGGTGCTCATCTGCACGGCTCGCTCCGGGACGACGTACCCGCCATCGTTCTGATTCCCGACTCGCATCAAATCGCCGGTGATGACGGGCGCGAGAAAATCGAGATTCGACATATTGCCTTCCTGGCTCGCCATCGCCGGGGGCGCGCCGGTGGTACTCGCGAGTGAGTGTAGCGCAACCGACCAGGCCGACGCTGGCCGCAGGGCACCGCCCCGACATCGCGCGACCTAAGGGAGACCGTGGCGGTGTTGAAGGGTTCTCAGAGATGCTGCTGCATCGGCGCATTGATGGGGGCGCTCGCCGCGTGCGCCTTGCGCGAGCGCGCTACAT
>JASHUC010000111.1 GCA_030040235.1 Gammaproteobacteria bacterium
GCCGATGACCAGACCGCTGCGCCTGCATCCCGACCGGCTGCTGCCCCCGGATCCCGGCGTGCGCGCCATCGCCCGCGAACTGTATGCGCAGGTCAGGGACCTGCCCATCATCAGCCCGCACGGGCATACCGACCCGGCCTGGTTCGCCGGCAACGAGCCGTTCCCGGACGCCACCCGGCTGCTGCTGACGCCGGACCACTACCTGCTGCGCATGCTCTACAGCCAGGGCGTCCCGCTCGAGGAATTCGGCCTCCTGCCACGAGCGAACCCCGGCGCGCCGCCGCCGCCGCCACCGCAGCCGCACTCGATCTGGCGGCGGTTTGCGCACCACTACGCGCTCTTCCGCGGCACTCCCACCCGGCTGTGGCTCGACTGGGTGCTCACCGAGGTGTTCGGCCTCGAAGCTCCCCTCACGGAGGCGAATGCCGAGCGCGCGTACGAGCGCATCTGCGCGCGGCTCGCCGAGCCCGCCTTCCGCCCGCGCGCGCTCTTCGAGCGCTTCAATATCGAGGTGCTGGCCACGACCGAATCGCCGCTCGATGAGCTCACTCATCACCAGGCGATCCGCGCGAGCGGCTGGCCGGGACGCATCCTGCCCACGTACCGGCCGGACAGCGTCATCGATCCCGAGGCGCGGGGCTTTCTCGAGCATCTCGCGAAGTTCGGGGAGATGACCGGTGAGGATCCGTTCGCGTGGCGCGGCTATCTCAGCGCGCATCGCAAGCGTCGCGCCTTCTTTGCGGCCCACGGTGCGACGGCCACCGATCACGGCCACCCGAGCGCGCGCACGGAGGATCTCGCCCCAACCGCGGCCGAAGCGCTCTTTCAGCGCCTGCTGCGCGAGGCTCGGCAAGGGACCGTCGATCCCTCAGGCGCAGAGGCCTTTCGCGGCCAGATGCTCACCGAGATGGCGCGGATGAGCCTCGATGACGGCCTCATCCTGCAGCTCCATCCGGGATCCTGGCGCAACCACAATCAGCCGCTCTTCGAGCGCTTCGGCGCGAACATCGGCGCCGACATCCCATGCCGCACGGATTACGTGGGCGCGCTGCGCCCGCTGCTCAACCGCTTCGGCAACGAGCGCTCGCTCACCCTCATCGTCTTCACGCTCGATGAGTCGAGCTACAGTCGCGAGCTCGCGCCGCTTGCCGGCCACTATCCGGCGCTGCGCCTGGGGCCCGCGTGGTGGTTTCACGACAGTCCCGAGGGGCTGATGCGCTTTCGCGAGCAGACGACCGAGACCGCCGGCTTCTACAACACCGTGGGGTTCAACGACGACACCCGGGCATTTCTATCGATTCCCGCACGCCACGACGCTGCGCGGCGCATCGACTGCGCGTTCCTTGCGCGGCTCGTCGCCGAGCATCGTCTGCCGGAGGAGGAGGCGGCGCAGGTGGCGAAGGACCTTGCCTATCACCTGCCGAAGAGGGCCTACCGCCTGTGAGCATCGAAGCGGTGCTGCGTGCCTCCCCGGTCATACCCGTGGTCACCTTCGAGGAGGCCGACCGCGCGGTCGAGACGGCGCGTGCGCTGGTGCGGGGGGGCCTGCGCACCCTGGAGGTCACGTTGCGCACGGCCGCGGGACTGCACGCGATTGAAGCGATCGCAGGCCACGTTCCGGAAATCCGCGTCGGGGCAGGAACGGTTCGCACGCTGGCAGACCTCAAGTCCGCAGCGGCCGCCGGAGCCTCCTTCGCGGTATCACCCGGCGCGACCCCTGCGCTTTTGAAGGCGGCGCGCCGCATCGAGATTCCCTACCTGCCGGCGGTCGCGACGGCCTCCGAGCTGATGCTGGCCCTGGAGGCAGGGTACCGCTGCGTCAAGGTCTTTCCGGTAGTGCAGGCCGGCGGCCCCGCCCTCCTCGAAGCGCTCGCCGCGCCATTTCCGGAAGCCCGGTTCTGTCCGACCGGCGGCATCACGCCTCGGACGCTGCGCAGCTATCTCGCGCTTGCGAATGTGCTCGCTGTCGGCGGCTCATGGCTCACGCCGAGAACGGCGCTCGCCCGGCGCGATTGGCAGCGCATCGAGGGGCTCGCGCGCGCCGCGGCAGTCGCTGCACGCCGCTCCAAACGCTGAGGCCGAACGGCCCGCTCTAGGGCGTCACTCGCTCAAGGGCCTCAGTTGTTCGCGTGCCCGTTCTCCTGCCTCTCCTGCCGCCGCCCGAACGGACTGAAGGCGCCCGGGCCGCGCGTCTTCAAGACGTTGGCCTGCGAGATGAGATAGTCGCGCACCGCCACCGTGTCCGCCGGCTTCAGATCCGCCGCGAACGAGCCCATGCCCTTGTCCGCTCGCCCCCCCTTGAGCACCACCGCATCGAAGCCGACCTGCGTCCAGAGCAGCGGCGTGACCGTGAGGTTCGGGAAGCTCGTGCGCGCCTGATAGCCGTTCGCGCCGTGGCATACCGAGCAGTATTGCGAATACACCTCGCCACCGTGAGCGATGACCTCGGCGGGAGCCGTCGAAGGCGGAGGATCGAGTTTGCGCGGCGTGTAGGGCGCCGGTGCGGGCAGCACGGCCTGGCGGTCGAGGGCGAACACCAGCATGCGCGCATTCGTCGGCGCGAAGTAATCGCCCATCGCCGCGCCTCCGACACTCGCTGCGACGTACTGCACGCCATCGAGCTCGTAGGTGATGGGACCGG
>JASHUC010000112.1 GCA_030040235.1 Gammaproteobacteria bacterium
TACTACACGGGCAACGCTCACAAATGGCTCTGCGCCCCAAAGGGGGCGGCCTTCCTGCACGTGCGCCGCGACCGGCAGCGCGGCATCCATCCATCCGTGATCAGTCATGGCTACGAAGCCGGGCTGCGCGCCGAGTTCGACTGGGTCGGAACGGCCGACCCGACGGCGTGGCTCTGCATCCCCGAGGCTCTGCGCCTGATGGCTTCCTTGCTGCCTGGCGGCTGGCCGGAGGTCATGGCGCGCAATCGCGCCCTCGCGCTGCAAGCGCGGCGCCTGCTCCTCGAGACACTCGCGAGCGATGCCCCCTGCCCGGAGGCGATGATCGGCTCGATGGCGTCGATCGCTTTGCCTGCAGCCGCGAGCGGCACCCCCGCCGCAGGTCTCGACTGCAAGGGATTGCACGGCTGGTTTCGCGAGCGCGGCATCGAGACCTGGCTCTTTCCCGAGCCGGTACCGGTGCTGCGGATCTCGGCGCAGCTCTACAACACGCTGGATCAGTTTGAGCGGCTCGCCGAGCTGCTTGCCGAAGCGTTGCATGGCCGCTGAGCAGGGCCGGGCCGGGCCCGATCGCATCGAGGCCCGGCTCTCGACCTTCGACACTGCGATGGTGGTGTTCAGCCTGGTCGTGGGTATCGGCATCTTCAGGACGCCTGCGATCGTTGCGCGCGCCGCCGGCGATACCTTTCTCTTCTTCACCGCGTGGGTCGCCGCCGGCCTCGTGGGCCTCCTGGGGGCACTCGTGTTCGCCGAGATCGGCTCGCGCCACCCCCGCGCGGGCGGCTATTACCGCGTGGTCGCGGACTGCTATCACCCGACGCTCGCCTTCATGCTCAACTGGGCTCAGACCCTGATGCAAGGCGCGGGCGCCGCCGCCGTCGCGTTCATCGGCGCGGACTACCTCGAGCCGGTGCTGCTGCCGCCGTCCTGGCAGACGCCTCACGCTTCGCTCATCCTCGCCTGCGCGACGATGCTCGTGCTGCTCGTCCTCAATTATCGCGGGATCAGGCCCGGCGCCCGCACGCAGAATCTACTCTCGGTGGTGAAGATCCTCATGATCTTCGGCCTCGCCGTCCTCGCGCTGTGGCTCGCCCCGCAGGCACACCCCGTCGCGCGCGTCGCGGCGAACGGCCCGTGGACGCTCCGCCTTGCTTCGGCGCTCGTGCCGTGCTTCTACGCCTACGGCGGCTATCACTTGACGATGAACCTGGGCGCGGACGTGAAGGAGGCCCGCCGGCGGTTTGCACTTGCCATCACGGCCGGCATGCTGACCGTCGTCGCGCTCTACCTGCTCATCAATTTTGCCTATCAGCGCGTGCTCGGAACGGTGGCCATCGCGAACTCCGAGCTCGTTGCCGCGACCCTCGCGCAAGCGACCCTCGGCCACCCGGGAGAGCTCGTCGTATCCATCGCCGTGTTTCTCTCGGCCGCCGGATTCGTGAACGCGACGATCCTTCAAATGCCCCGCAGCTTCTACGCGATGGCAGCCGATGGAGTTCTGCCGCGCGCATTCTGCCGGGTCAACCCGGCGACGCAGGTACAGGAACCCGCGCTCGCGTTCTTCGGCGCGACCATGCTGCTGCCCGCGTTCGTGCTCGGATCTTTCGAGAAGCTGCTCGATTACGTGATCTTCACCGACACTTTGACGCTCGCGATCGTCGCCTCGACGCTCTTCGTTCTGCGCCGGCACGGGGAGGCTCGCGGGACGTTCGCCCTCTGGGGATATCCGCTGCTACCGGGCTTCTACGTGGTCTGCCTGCTCCTCGTGGCGGCCCGCGTCTTCAGTCTCACGCCGGCCATCGCCCTCGCCGGCCTTGCGATTCTGCTCACGGGATTTCCACTCTTCCACTTGGGGCACAGGCTGTTCGGCGGCGCGACGCGCGTTCGCGGCGATGCGGACACGCTCCTCTGAGGTCAACTCCCTGTTGCCGGCTCAATGCTCGTGCGCCGCTGAACGCCAGCCAGCGGCCAAGGTTCCACGAGAGCGGGGCGGCACGCCTCGCGACGGTCTATCATCCTCGTTCCGAGGCGCGTCACCACTACTTTCGTGATCGACGCGTCAGCTGCCCGCAGGTTGCATGATGAAAGCCGCGCTGTTCAGTCCCTGCACCTACGCCGGCCCGACCGCCCCGAGTGGCTGGCCGGTCCCGACCACGATCTACTCGTCCGCGGCTTCCCAGCAGACGTTTGCGACCGCGATCGAGCACAGTCGCCTCGCCGATCAGCTCGGCTTCGATTGGGTCACGGTTGCCGAGCATCACTTCACCCCGTTCTGCATCACCCCCAACCCGATGGTTCTCGCCGGCGCGCTCACCCAGGTGGTAAAGCGCGCGAAAATCGCGCTCCTGGGCGCCAATATCCCCATCCTCAACCCCGTGCGGGTGGCCGAGGAATTCTCGATGCTCGATGTGATATCGGGCGGGCGTCTGATCGCCGGTATGCTGCGCGGAACGCCGAACGAATACGTCACCTACAACATCAACCCGGCCGAATCGCGCGAGCGTTTCGCGGAGGCTCTGCAGCTGATCCGCCGCGCCTGGAGCGAGCCCGAGCCCTTCGGCTGGCAGGGCCGCTACTGGCAGTTCAAGTCCATCTCCATATGGCCGCGGCCCATCCAGCAGCCGCATCCGCCCATCTACATGTCCGGCTCGAGCCCGGAGTCGGGTGAATTCGCGGCGAAGAACCGCGTGGGTCTGGGCTTCGCCGTCACGAGCCTCGCCCTCGCTTCCAAGGCCTCGCGTCATTATCGCGAGCAGGCTGCGCTCGCGGGCTGGAATCCCACCCCGGATGACATCATCTATCGCATTCCCTGTTACGTCGCCGAGAGCGATGAGCAGGCGATGGAGGACCTCGCCTCGGCGGCCGCGGCTCCCGTCCCTCGCAGCATCAGTCTGTCCCTGGCGCAGGGGGCAGAGTCGGCGATCGCCGGCGCCGGCTACTACGGCAAAGACGAAGCGCAGCGCGGGCGCGTCGCGCAGCTCTTTCGCAGCGGCACGCACGAGCGCATCGAGCAGGGCCAGATGCTGCTCGGCTCGCCGCGCACGGTGATCGGACAGATTCGCCGCGTTCATGAGCAGACCGGAGCCGGAGTGCTCGACATCATTCCGGGTTTGAGTGGCGAGAAGGCCATGGCCTCCATCGAACGCTTCGGCAAGCAAGTTCTGCCGGCAATCCGCGAGATCGGAGCATGAGCCGCTCGCTCGTAGCGTTGCCCGCGACGGCCGCAAGGGCCCTCGCAGAGCGAATCCAAATCAGCCACTCCGCCGAAGGTCTCGAGCAGTTCGATCTTCTCGCCGACGGCAGCACCGTCGAGCAGGCGCTGCGCACCGCGCTGGGGCATCCCGCGGCGGTCCGCGCCCTGGTGCTCGCCGCCGCTGCTCCGCCCTCGGATCCTGGGCTCGTCGAGCGCTTCGCAGCGCTCAAGATCCCGACGCTCGTCCTGCTCGGTACCCGCGACGCCCAGGTCCCTCCGGAAACCGGCCGGCGTTGGCGCGCGCTGTTGCCGGCGTCTCATATCGTTCTGATCTACGATGCGGCGCACGAGCTCGCCGTCGACCGGCCGCAGGCGTTCGCGGATATCGTTTCCGACTTCCTCTCCGACCCGGGCGCATTCCTCGTCAACCGCCGCAGTGGGGCGCTGCAGCCGTAGCACACGACGGGCGGTGGCCGCGGCCGTGCCGCATGTCTCACGGCCGGTGCGCCCTCGGCCCCCATTCAGGTTCCGGTAGCCGAGCGCCCGCCACCGCGCTACGCTCTCGCGAGCTGGGAAGCCGGGAGAGCGCCGATGGCCATCAAGCGTTCCGCCAAGAGCCGGGGCACTCCGGTACGCAAGCCCGTGAGCTCCGCGGCGGTGCGACACGTCGATGTGCGGTCCAAGCACCAGATGGTTCCGGGGAACCCCTATGAAGGTTGGCTCTGCAAGAATGCCGCCTGCGGGGTAGTGATCGCCATCGCGCTCACGCCGGAGGGGAGCAAGCCCCCGCACAGCTCGGAGGACTACTTGACGGCGCTCAAATGCCCGCATTGCGGGAACGAGGACCTCTACCGCTGGAACAGCCGGGGCGAACACCCATACGCCCCCAAAACTGCCGAGGCGTGAGTCCACCTTGAACTTCGCCGGCACCGGCGCGCGGCTGCGGATCGCCATCATCGCCGCCATCGGGCTCGCGCTCGTATTCTATTTGCTGAGGCATGCGGGATTGCGCCCCGTGCTCGCCGCGGCCACCTCGGTCGGCTGGGGCGGCTTCGGGTTGCTGTGCATCTGTGCCCTGCTCGTCTTCCTCATCCTCGGCCCTGCCTGGCGCACCTTGCTGCCGAGTTCCTCGCGTCTCGGGATCTCGGTGTTCGTCTGGGCGCGCATGGTTCGGGATGCGGCTTCGGAATCGCTGCCGTTATCGCAGATCGGCGGAATGGCGCTCGGGGCGCGGGCTGCGATACTGCAGGGCGTTGCCTCACCGCTCGCGGTCGCCTCCATGGTGGTGGACGTGACGACGGAGATGTTCGCGCAGATCGTCTACATCGCCATCGGGATCATCATCCTGAGCGCCCACGCGGCCCGCGGTACGCTCGCGCAGTCCTACACCATGATGTTCTCGATCGGCCTCGTCTTTGCCGCCCTGGGCGGAGGAGGCTTCCTCGCGCTGCAGCGCTATGGTCATCACTGGGTTGCGCACAAGCTCGTCGGCCGCTTGCTGCCAGGCTCGCTGAGATTCACTACCGCCGCCGCCACCGCACTCGATGGGATCTATCGCTCGCGGACTCGCATCGGGCTGTCCGTGGCGCTGCACCTTTGCGGCTGGCTCGCCGGTGCGGCCGGAACGTGGGTCGCCTTCCGCCTGATTGGCGCGCCGCTCGATTTTGCGTCGGTCGTCGCGATCGAGAGTCTGGTGTACGCGGCACGCAGTGCCGGGTTCATCGTCCCCAATGCCCTCGGCGTTCAGGAAGCCGCTTACGCGCTCCTCGCCCCACTCGTCGGTGTGGGCAGGGAGTTCGGGCTCGCCGTGTCGCTGCTCAAGAGGGCACGCGACCTCGCAATCGGAGCCCCGATATTGCTCATCTGGCAGGCCTTCGAGGGCCGTCGTGCCCTTGCGGCGCGCAACGCGGGCACCCAATGAGGGGAGGAGTCATCTCATGCCATCGAGCGTTCGTTTCACGAGTTCTTTGTTTGCGCTTCCCCTGCTCGGGCTCGCTCTGGTTCTCGGGGCGGATAGTGCAGCGGCGAAGGGCTGTCTGAAAGGTGCCGCTGTCGGCGCCGTGGCCGGGCATGTCGCCGGTCATCATGCGGTGCTCGGTGCCGCGGCGGGTTGCGCCGTGGGGCACCACCTGGCGAAGAAAAAGCTGCGCAAGCAACGCCGGCAGCAGCGAGAGCAGCAGGACCACAAGACCGCAGAGCAATGAGGCTTTAGACCGCTCGCGGCGGTAAGACCGGTGTCAGCGATCGCCCTTCACCCGAGACGCGAGATCGCAGCGGCGCTGTGCGCGCTGCTGCTCCTCTCCTCGACGTGCGCTCCGGCGTCCGCCGCAGATCCGAAGCCTCCGACCGCAATCATGCTGGTCGCGCAGAACGACCTCAGCGATCCCGACTTCGCCGAATCCACCGTCCTCGTGATGAACGATCTCGGCAACTCCGCTCCGATCGGTCTCATCGTCAACAGACCCACGCGGGTGACGGTATCGGAGCTCGTTTCGAAGATCTTTCCGCAGTACAAGCCCGTCGCGCAACTCAATGGCAAGGTGTACTTCGGCGGCCCGGTCGATTTCGGGACGGTGTGGTTCCTGTTTCGTGCTGCCACACCGCCCGAGCATGCGTTTCGAGCCTTCGACGGGGTGTGCGTGAGTGCCGATCGCGACGTGCTGCTTCACCTGCTCGGCCGCGACAAGCCGATGGATGGCCTGCGGATTTTCGTCGGCTATTCGGGCTGGGCGCCCGGTCAACTCCAGGCCGAGATCGCGCGCGGGGACTGGAAGCTCGAGCGCGCGGACGCCGAGGCGATCTTCAGCGGCAAGTCCGACCACCCCTGGCCCGCGCCTCCCCGGGCCCCCAAGCACAGCATCTGATCACGCAGGTCGCCGCCGTGCCTCGATGAGCGCTATCGGCGCGGCAGTGGGTATCACGCGCGCGAGGCGCAGGCCTGCCCGCTCGAAGAGCGCGGCGTATTCCGCCGCGCTGCGCTCTCGGCCTCCGAGCATGACCAGCATGTTGAGGTCCAGCATGACCCCCATGGGCGTTGCTTCGCCCTCCTCCGGCAGCGGCAGCTCGGCGACGACCACGCGACCGCCAGGGGCCATCGCCGCGCTCACGCGCTGAAGAATTCTCACGCAGTCCTCGTCGGCCCAGTCGTGCAGGATGTGCTTGAGCAGATATACATCGCCGTCGGGCGGGAGCTCCCCGAAGAAGTCGCCGGCCACGCACTCGACGCGATCCGCTACGCCGAACTGCCCGAGCACGCGATCGGCCTCCGCGACGACCTGCGCCTGATCGAAGAGAATGCCTCGCGCCTCAGGTGCCTGCTGGAGCGCCGCGGCGAGGAAAGCGCCGTGGGCGCCACCGACATCGACGATGCAGCGCGCGCCGCGGAACGAGTACGCGGCAAGAATACCCTGCGTCTCGATCTGGGACATCGCGGTCATGTTCGCGGAGAACAGTCGTCCTTCCGCCGGATTGCGGTCGCGGTAGTACTCCCAGGTCTTCATCGCGAAAACCTTTTCGAACACCGGCTGGCCCGTCCGTACGCTCTCCTCCAGATGCCCCCACGGCAGGTAGTGCGCCGTGTCGAGCTCCGAGGCGATCAGGGCGCGCTGAGAGCCCGGCACGTCCGAGCGCAAGCGTTCGCCGAGCGCCGTCAAACCGAAGTGGCCCTCCCGCTCACGCGAGAGCAGACCGAGGGACGAAACCGCGCGCAGGAGGCGAAAGAGCGCATCCGCATCCACGCCGAGCTCTCCGGCGAGCTCCGCCGCGGTGCGTGGTCCGCGGGCCAGGCGGTCAGCGATGCCGAGCCGCGCAGTCGTCGCGACGGCGCAAGCGCTCCAGAAGCCGACGACCAGATCGAGGATGAGGTTTTGCGAGGCGCTCTCGGACGTCTGACTCATCGAACTCCCCCCTTCTCTGGTTTCCTGCCGCCGTCGGATGATGAGCTTGACGGTAGTTTATCGACATCACTCGCTGCACACGGTCGAGCTCGGGTCTCGGGGGACGGGCCGCCCGGGGACTGCCCCCTTCCCCTCCCGCATCCGGAGCCTTATCCTCGCAGTCCCCGCTTCGTTCGCCTATACGGCGGGGCTCCAGCTTCACCGTTGATGGGACGATTGGTATACACATTCGCGTGGCTGGCACTCGGCAGTGCCACCTTCGCAGCCGTCCAGCAGGGCGCCCCCGTGGCGCCCTATGGGCTCACCGCTCGGACCACGCCACGGGCATACTTGCGAATGCCCGAGCTCGTCAGTGGCAAGCTGCCGCTGCGCCTCTCGCAGACCGGCGCCTTCAGCGACACACCCCAGCAGGTCGTGTCGAAAGGGCTCATTCCCTACGACGTCGTCGTTCCCTTCTGGTCGGACGGGGCTCGAAAGTCACGCTGGGTCGCTGTGCCGCAGGGACGGATCGAGTTCTCACCGACCGGCGAATGGCGTTTTCCGAACGGCACGGTATTCGTCAAGACCTTTTCCCTCCCGACCGATGAGCGTCACCCTGCAATCACGCGCCGGCTCGAGACCCGACTGCTGGTGCGCGACCGCGCCGGCGGGGTCTACGGGGTCGTCTACAAGTGGCGGGCGGACGGGAGCGATGCGGATCTGCTCACCTCGAGCCTCACCGAACAGATTCCCATCCGCACGGCAAGCGGTGGCGTCCGAATGCAGACCTGGTATTACCCGAGCCGGAAAGATTGTCTTTCCTGCCACACCGCGCGAGCGGGCGGTGTGCTTGGCGTGAAGACTCGGCAAATGAACCGTGATTTCACCTACCCCTCTGGAGTCACCGACAACGAGCTGCGCGCGTGGAACCACATCGGCTTATTCACGCCGCAGCTCAACGACTCCAAGCTGCCAGAATTCCCCAAGCTCGCGGCCAGCGACGATGCCACCCGCAGTCTCGAGGATCGGGCCCGCTCCTACCTCGATGCGAATTGCGCACAATGTCACCGCCCCGGCGGAACGGGTGCGTATTTCGATGCCCGCTACGACACACCTTTGAGCCGGCAGGAGCTGGTGAACGGGTCGGTCCTGTACGACCTGGGGATCGACCATCCACGTGTGATCTCGCCACACGACATCTGGCGCTCCCTCGCGCTCATGCGCATCGATACGCTCGGGGAGATCAAGATGCCGCCCCTCGCGCGCGAGACAATCGATGAGCAGGGGGTCGCACTGCTGCGCAGCTGGATCCTGAGCATGCCGGGTCCCACCGTCCTCGGTCCCCCGACGATCGCGCCGGCCGGTGGCACCTACCCTGGGCCGGTCGAAGTGTCTCTCAAGGACGCCGAGCCGGGCGCCGAAATCCACTACACGCTGGATGGGAGCGTGCCCGGGCGATCGGATCCGCTTTATAAAGATCCCATCAGGCTCACCGGGCCCACCGTCTTTCGCGCGCGTGCCTTCAAGAGCGGATTCACGCGCAGCATCACGGTGCAACAGGTCTTCATTGTCGCGGCACCACCGTGATGCCCCACGGGCTCGCGCCCGCCTTGATCCGTGCAATCTCCTTATTCGCCCGTAGATCGACCACCGAAACGTCGTTCGACGGCCCGTTCGCGCTGAAGAGATATCGCCCGTCGGGCGAGAAGGCGAGGCCCCAGGGGCGCTTTCCGACCTTGATCGTGTGGACCCGCTCATAGGTGTGCGCATCAAATACCGAGATCGTGCCGGCGCGACCGTTGCTCGTGTAGACCCAGCGGCCATCGGACGATACCTTGACCTTCATCGGGCGCGAGCCGGGAGGCAAGGCGATGACCTTGACCGGCCGCATATCATCGATCACGTTCAACTCGCCCGCGGACTCCGATGGGATGAACGCGATGTGAGTGCCCGGCAGGAACGCAACACTGCGGGGCCGCGGATCGACCTTGAAGTGGGCGATCGGCTGGTAGGTCGCCGTGCTGATGACGAAGATGTCGCCGCCCGTCTCGCAGGTCACGTAGAAATCACGGCCATCGGGGCTGGTCGTGACCCCCTCCGGCTCCTGACTCACCAGGATGATGTGCTCCACTCTCCCGGTTGCGATATTGACGACGCTTGCCGTCTTCACATCCTCGTTCGATACGTATAGTCGCGTCCCGTCCCGGCTCAGGTCGAACTCCTCGGGGTCCGAGCCCACCCGGATCTTCCGCAGGAGCCGGCGTGTGGCGATGTCCACGACGCCGATGCCGTCCGCGGACTTGTCGGCATTCTCATTCTCGTCGTCATCATCGTCCCCCCGCTTGAAGATGGGATTGCCGTGGGCATCGAGCTGGGGAGGCCCCTCGATGGGCGTGCCGCTCAGCGCAACGTAGAGCCGCTTGCCGTCGGCGCTCGCATGGATACCCCGCGGACGCTTGCCCACCGCGATGGTCGCGAGGACGTGGAAATCGCTCCCGTCGATCACGGTCACGTTCCCGGAACGCTCGTTCGAGACGAAGATCTGATAACTTGCTGCCGCCTGCCCGGCCCTGGGCAAAAGCACGAGCAGGCAGGCAATCAGAACGGAGCGAGGACCACCCAGAGAATACAAGGACTCGAGGATCGGCATCGATGCTTCCGTGTAGGCAACCCGAACACACAAGCGTAACCGGCCGCGCGAATTTCACAAGCGCCGACCGGGACTGATTCCCGAACGCCTGGGGGAATTTTTCATGAACGACCTCAACGTGCAAGCGAATCTCTGGCGGGCGCCCGCCGCTGTCCACGGCTCCGGGATACCCTTGAGGCTACGTCTGAGCCTTCTGATCACCGCCCTGCTTGCCGTCGTGACCCTCGCTGGAGGCCTCTACGTCGTGAGGAAGGCGCGGACCGACACCGAAGCGGAAGTCCGCTCGACGCTCAGTCTCGCCGCACACTTCCTCGATGCGCAGATCGCCGTGCTGCGCGAGCACTGGAGCTCCCACGATGCCAGCGCGAACCTGTTCCATCTGCGTGAGCTTGGGGATATCCGGCATCTGCGCGTGACGTTCTACGACGCTCGGGGGCGGGTGCTGGACACGAACGAAGCCGCCGGCCAACACGCGCCCGTCGCTCCGCATTGGTTTGCTCTT
>JASHUC010000001.1 GCA_030040235.1 Gammaproteobacteria bacterium
TTGTCTCACTGTTCCGCGCCAATCCGGAGACCTGGCTATCTCTGGCTGCGATCAAGTCGACCATCGAAAAGGTGCCCGACCGAACGTTGCGAAACTGGCTGCAGGAGCTGGTTAAAGAAGGAGCAGTTGAGGCCCGCGGCGAGCGCAAGGGGCGACGCTATCGATTGCGGCCAGGCCAGATGCAGGGCATCGCGGCCGGCATCTCCGCGGCGCCCGAGCGAATCACCGGCACTCACGAGATTTTTTCGCCGGAGAGCCTCGCCCTGATCCGCCGGATCGAGGCGCCGATCTACGCCCGCCCGCCCGCTACTTACCGGGAGGACTGGCTTCAGTCTTACGTTCCGAAAAAGAGCGCGTATCTCTCGCAGGAAAGGCGCGCAGAACTCGCCGCTCTCGGCAAGCGCGATCCCATTTATGGGAGAGCCGGCACCTACATCAAGAAAATCTACGACCGCCTGCTGATCGATTTCAGCTTCAACTCCTCGAGGCTCGAGGGCAACACCTACTCGCTCGCCGACACCGAGAAGCTCCTACTGCAGGGCGCGGCGGCGCCCGGCAAGCCCAATGCCGAGCGCATCATGATCCTGAATCATAAGGAGGCCATCGCCTACGTCGTGCGCGACGTCCCAGCCGTGCCGGTGGACGAGCCGACGATCCGGACGCTTCACTATCTTCTTGCGGACAGCCTGGTCGCCCCCGAGCTCGCTGGCCAGATCCGCGATGAGAGTGTGCGTGTCAGCGGCACCACATACGCGCCGCTCGAGGGGCGGGAGCGGTTGAAGAGACTATTGGACGCAGTACTCGCGACGGCGCGCGCGATTGCCGATCCCTTTGAGCAGGGCTTTTTCCTGCTGGTACATATCTCCTATCTGCAGCCGTTCATCGACGTCAACAAGCGCACCGCCCGCCTCGCATCGATCATTCCGTTGATCAAAGGGGACTATGTGCCGCAGTCGTTCGTCGATGCGGACCAAGATGCATATCTCAAAGCCACCATCGCGGTGTATGAGCTCAACGAGGTTGGGCCGCTGGCGGACATTTATGCCTGGTCATATCGGCGCAGCTGTCAGCGCTTCGATACGACTGCGCTGGCGGTGGGGTTCGATGAGATCGCGGCGCTTTACCGAACGCAGCGGCGTGCGATGGTGACGGATCTGGTGCGATCGAAGATCCTGCCCGATAAGGTGGCCGAGTGGGTCACGGAGCATGTTCCGGTCGCAGTGCAGCCTCAGCACCGGGAGAAATTCATCAGCGATGTCCTCGCGGAGATCGAGCACCTGGACGCATCGAGGATCAGGGGACTGGGCATCACCAAACGGGAGTTCGAGGCGTGGGAGCAGCTGAAACGGGTGGGACAGATGCTGCATGCTCCTCCGGGGAACCCAAAGTAGCTGCAAAAATTCCCACACGGCGTGCGTCGACTCGTGACGCAGATCCGGTGGAGGCGGGTGACGGTCGGGTAGGAACAAAGCCGTGTCCGAACATGAAGAGCCACGACTGCAACTGCTGAAACTCCACTTCGGCGGCCGCAAAGATGGATGCGGGGTCGGACGTCGCGCTTTGACCGAGCGTCGGAAGTAGACCGATCCGCGCCGCCGGTGGGGAACCTGCGTTGGCGGGCCCCGCAGCCGGTGGTCACTATGACTCTCGGGCGCCGGAAGGTGGCGAGCGTCGTGGATGTACCACAAGTCGTACAGGTCGCGAGGCTCCCGACGGGCATCGTCGGTCAGGGCGAGCGTCTTCCGAACAAGCTTGACGAGCCGAGCTCGGGGATCACCGAACACTCCCTGCACGGTTGCCAGGGGACGAAAGCCGGCGAAGGCGTACGCATGGACCAGCCGTCGCCGTTTGCGTGGTTTGGGCATCCGCAGATCATGCCAAAAATCCAGACCCCTGCAATGGCGCTAAAATCCCAGGAAAATAGGCTCCGCAGCGTCGCATGACCCTCGTCTTTACCCACACTTTTCCGCGAAGACCCCATTTAATAAATCGGAGCTCCTCATAGCTACTCGAGAGATCCAGGCTGATAGGCTGCTTGCAAAATGGCGGTGCTAATGCCATTCTGAGTCTCAAAATGGCGTTCAGGCATCGGGAGATCCGAGCGTGATCGCTGGTGCGCGCGGCGCACTATGCCCAAGGGTTGATGAGCGATTTCACGGAAGCCTCGAAGTCCGCCGTGTTCCGGGTAACCAATGTAAGGCCGTGAACCTGCGCGGTCGCCGCAATGAGTGCATCCATCGCGTGAATGGTCCGCCCGCGCGCTTCGCATCGCGCAACTAGCCGCCCCCATTCATCCGCGATGGCCCCGTCCACTCCGACGATCCTGGCTTCGAACCGCAGCGCCAGCTCCCCGCGGAGCCATTCATCGAGCCGCCGGCGCCGGGCACTCGCGGGCAAGCGTTCGATGCCGTGGCGCAGCTCCGCGAATGTCACAACGCTGAGGAAGACCTCGTCTTCGTCAACCCGGGCGAGCCATCCGACGAGGCCTGCGTTGGGCCGCGGCTTCGTCCACTCGGAGACGACATTCGTATCGAGCAGAAAGCTCACAGGTTCGACGTGCGCAGCGGATCCTTGGAGCGGCGGACCTGCACCCCGGAGCCGCGCAGCGGTGAGGCCTTGAAGAAATCGGCCAGCGTTCCACTGCGCTGAGTCTTGCGCTCCCATTCCTCGACACCGACGACGACCGCAGTCCGCCGGCCGTTGCGGGTGATGACCTGCGGACCATGCGTGCGTGCGTTATCGATGACTTCGCTTAGCTTCGCCTTAGCCTGAGCGACTGTCCAGATGTCAGTGTCCATAGGTGATGCACCCCAATAGTCACGATAGTCATTATAGTCATTTCACAAGCCGCCGCAATCTGTCGCCGGCACACCGCACTCCTTATCTTGAGAAGTGGGTTCGCTCTTTCGGTGGTGGCTACGGCCAGACCTGTGGCGGCGCATCCGGCTGGCAGAACCCGGCATGGATTCCCTCCGCGGAACCTCGCTCCAGGATGGCGGTCGGATTGCCCAGACAACAACAATCGGGGGCGACGATGCGTCTCGGCACCCTTCTCTTTGGCACGGTGCTCGTATTGACCGTGACCGCCGCAGGCGCTGCCCCTTCGCGCACGTTCCAGGTGCGCGACTCCGTCACCATGTCGTACTTCGGAACGTTATCGAGATCTGCCCCAGCGGACCTCGATGACGATGGCCTCCTCTCACCGGACGGTCGACACTTCGTGAAGGTGACCAACCGCGGTGTACTTCCGCAGGGTGCAAGCGAAGGCACGATCTGGATATTCGACACCGAAGCCGTGCGTCGGTGTGTCAATCACCCGAATCTCCCACATTCGTGGGCAGCCGGAACTCTTCGAGAGCGTGAATTAGGCTTCTCAAGCGGGCTAGTGCCGAGCGCTACAGAACGACCTGTAGAGGAAAATCCAGCAAAGAACCGCGCGTGGCCACTGTTGGCCGACTACGTAGATTGGGGTCCGCCAGCGTGAGCGGCGAGCTGAGCGGTGATGAAGGTCGTCACCATTTTCGCGGCTGGTGCGTCAGCTTGGAAAGACGTGCCTGAATCGCTTCAGACCTCGATGGACCTCCTCCATAAAGCCACAACCATACCGCATGCCTTCGCCCGCATCGACTTTGCCTGTCGTAAGAGGGTTGGTATGACGAGCATCGAGCAGTCGATTGTTTATCGGCACCGTCGCGACCGCATGGGTCGTGACAAGGATTCATCGATCTCATCCGCGCGCAGCTCTCTCGGTCTTCGCCGCAGCGGTGACCGTTCGATATGTTCCCAGACTTGCTCCGCTCGTGATCCGCTTGGGGTTCCCGTCCACCTTGATCACCTTTCCGGGCGTGCTGGCCGCTTTAACCAGCGACACCGTCACCAATGCGATGTAGTGCACATGGCCCAGCTGGAAATACAACAGTTTCTTCGGTGGATAGCTCGTCAGCCAAGTTGTTCCGCAATGGGGAGCGCCGTCGAAGAAAACCGCGTAACTCCCCGACGGTTGGGGATGGCAGATCTCGTCTGCCGCCGCAATCATCTTCTGCGCCCGCAGGTAGTCGGCGAAATTGGTCTGACGCAAGTGTTCGAGGTCGGCGTCGTTGTAGAGCTCGACGTAGAGCTCGACAACCTTGCGCAGCGGTTCGACAGCTGTCTGCCCGACGGAGACCCTACCCCATGGGACGACCAGGACGAGACCCAGGACGGCTAGACCTATCGCTGCTCGCATCGCACGTCCTCCGTGTTGCGTCGGCATAGCGTACTCCCGTCCTCACGCAATTCCCAATGACGGCGGCAGCGGGGCTGTCACGACGCGCCGCGGACGGCGTAGCCGAGCCTAACCGACCCGATAGGTGCCGTTCGTGGAGGTCGGGATCGTTGCATCCTGCTACGCGAGGCGTCAGCCGAGTTGCCTGCCCGATATGGGCGCGTCCGGCCTCGACCACACCACCGCGATGTCGCCGGCCACGTCTTTGCCATTGTTGCCCGTCTTGTCGGCGATCCTCCAACCCTTCGGAACCGTAGCCGGCCGTCTCCCGTCGTGCAGTTCACGATCCAACCGGTGAGGCGTTCGCGCGACTCGCCAATGGAGGCTTTTATTAACAAAAGACGGCGCAGGTTGGCTGCCATGGCGGCGGGTGTGCTCGTGTCATGCGGGTCGCCCGGGGGCGAACGGTTCAGAATCAACCAGCCGAGGTCTCCCGCTGTAGCGGGCGTCGGCTCGACCGCTTCCAGTCATTCAAGCGTCCGCGTGATGCGCCGAATACATCTGGTACATCGATCGTGAACCCAGAACTTCCTCGGCAAATGCGGCGGCGGTGTTTACCGGCTACCTTGAGCACGCTGTCTTCTGTCCCGAGCCCTGCTTCAGCGGCCGGCGACTTTGCGCGAGCGGCTTCCTGCCCTGCACAAAATGCTCGCGAGCTTGGGAGCGATCCAGTCTCTCACCTTCGTCGAGCTCAATTGGGTATACGGCGACATCTACAAGGTGAAGTTCGCGAATGGCTCGGTCTATTGGGCGATCGTGCTCGATCCGAAAGGCACGATCGTAGTGAAGGGACTCAACGACGCCAGATAAGTTGTCGAGGCAATCGTCCAGAACGGGAAGCTCGGCGACGTGAACCGGTCTTCTACTGACCGGACATTCAGCCTTATGCATTTACAAATGGCTGACGTGCCATAGCGCCGTCGGTCGCAGGCATTGTGTGTCAACTCATGTCCGCCAGGCGACCGTTCATACTCCCCGGGATGCCAATCGCACCTTTGGTCTGTTGCGCTATCGCCCCGAGTCGCAGGCTGGCAAGCGCGACGACGGAACGCGCCAGACGCCTACTTCACTGCAGGGCAAAGCTCGGAGATTCGACACGGTTCAAGAATCGCAAGTCTAGGGACATCCGCGGCATAGGGGGGCAACCATGGCAAGTCTCGTCTCGTTCAGCTCCGTGACCAAGGGCTACGTGCGCAACAGGGAGCGCATCGAGGTCCTCGAAAACATCAATCTTCAGATTGAAGCGGGTGAGTTCGTCGTGCTGATGGGACCGTCTGGCTCCGGAAAGACGACACTGCTGAACCTCATCGGCGGACTCAGCAGGTCTGACGCTGGCGACGTGAACGTTGCGGGAGAGAACCTGAACCGCCTCTCGACCGATGAGCTCGCGGACTGGCGCAGCGAGCACGTCGGCTTCATCTTTCAGTTCTACTACCTGCTGCCGGCGCTCTCGGCTGAGCGCAATGTAGAGGTGGCTTTGTTCCTGAAGCCTCTGTCGGCCGCTCAGCGCGGCGCGCGGGTGCGGGCCGCTCTTGAACTTGTCGGTCTGGCGGATCGCGCCAAACACAAGCCTTCGGAGTTGTCCGGGGGACAGCAGCAGCGCGTAGCGATTGCCCGCGCGATTGTTGCCGACCCTACGCTGCTGATCTGCGATGAGCCCACCGGCGATCTGGATCGGGCGGCCTCCGCATCCATACTGGAGTTGCTGCAGATTCTCAATCGGGAACAGCACAAGACGATTGCCATGGTCACGCACGACCCGTGGGCCGCCGGGTACGCGAGCCGCGTTCTGCACCTCGACAAGGGCAGATTGTCGGCTTGAAGACGCTGGTTCTCGTGTGGGCGGCATTGCGGCGCAGGCCCGCAGGAACCCTCCTGACCCTTCTGGCAGCCACCGCAGGGTTCACTCTCTTCGGACTGATGATAGGGCTCTTCGAGATGCGCCAGCGGATGGTGAACCAGGCGCGCGCAGATCAGCTCTATGTAGAGTCACGTGGCCTCATCGAGCCCGGTGCGCCCTATCTGGGCCTGCCCATCTCCGTCGGTCGGCAGCTCGAACGCATGGACGGCGTGGTCGCGGTCGGCCGTTTCAAGTGGCTCGGGGGCTATCGGCGCGGACCTGACGATCCCATCGGAATTTTCATGGTCGGTCAGGGCATGCGGGACGCGCGACCCGAAGAGCCTATCACGCCGGCACAATGGGATCAGTTGATTGCGATGCCGGATGGTGTGCTCGTGACCCGAGCCCACGCCAAGAGGCTCGGCCTGAGTGTCGGCGATCGATTTCCGGTCACTTCGACGCCCGGTCTGCGCGCCGACGGGAATCGGACCTGGACATTCGAGGTCCTCGCGATCGTTGCCGAGGACCCTACGTGGGAGGACGGCGTGATCATCGGCAACGCGTCCTATATGGAGAATGCGGCGCCCGCTGGGACCGCTGCGTGGGGATACTCCTTCATGGTACGCACCAAGGCCCGCGCGCGAGCGGAGGCAGTCGGTCGCGCAATCGATGAGCACTTCGCGAACTCGGCGACGCCCACTTATTCGATCACGGCGCAGGGGGATCGAGCCTCGCTCGTCAAGGACAACGTGACCAAAACCGGCATGATGCTGGGTACGGCGGGCGCGGGACTCTTCATGATCCTGTTTCTCATCGCCAACGCTGTTGCCCGCTCGGTACAGGAGCGCATGCCCGAGTTCGCGATCCTGCACACACTGGGCTTCCGCAGGACCTACCTCAGCCGGCTCGTCTTTCTCGAAGCGGCTTTCCCGTATCTCATCGGGGGGATCCTC
>JASHUC010000008.1 GCA_030040235.1 Gammaproteobacteria bacterium
TGTCGTCGGTGGCGGCGATCTGATCGCTCACGGAGGCGAGCTGGATCGCCTGCAGGGCCACATTGGAGGTGAGCGTCAGATAGCTCCCCTCGAGCACGAAGCTCTGTTGCAGGGCCTGCGCCTCGAGCCCCTCGAGGGTGCGCCGCTCTCCGCCCCAAATATCGAAGGTGTAGGTGACCCCCAGGGCGGCCATGAAGTATTGCTCGATGAAGTTGGGAAAGCCCGGGAACACCTCCGCACCGCTTTCCTGGTATCGCGAGGCGAACACCGAGCCCTGGAACTGCGGGAAAAAGACACCGGCCTCGGCCCGCACGTTCTCGCGGTACTCGCGCAGGGTCGCCTCCTGGGCGGCGATGTCCGGATAGCTCGCCATCGCCTGATCGATGAGCGCATCGAGCTTGGCCGAGCCGAACAGCCTCCACCACTGCCCCGCCAGATCCTGGCCGAGCTTGAAGCTTTGCGCCTTGCCGCCCGCACCGGCCACACCGGTGGAGGCGGTCTGCCCCGGCAGCCCCTCGTGGGTATACCCGTCCTGCCTCGGTGGGGCCGGCGGGTGGTAGTTCGGCCCGACCGCGCAGGCGGACAGAACGAGCGCGACCGCCGCCCCCACGGAAAGAGTGAAGGCTGGTCCGGTGCAGCCCCGGACTCGGGGGAACCGTTGGAACGGAGCTCGTTTGAGTGTCATCGCCCCTCAAGGTATCGGATGTCCCCCGCAGGCGATTCAGGATGCGACGAACGCCGCCTTTTTCGGATGGGCGCGCCTCGGCGCAGATGAACGGGCGAGCAAGCCGGCTCGGAAGCCTCCGGCTCGACTCCCCGACTGCGAAGCGATTTTCTGCCCTAGAATGGTGCGTACGGCACTTCCCCATGAGCGGCGCATCACTCCGCGAGCCCTTGTTCATAGGCTTTGCTCCATCTCCCTGATATAGTGCGCTTTGATAGACAGCCGCACCTCGATCGGGCATCGGTGATGCTCGGGGGGTGTGGGGCATCTGAGGGGACGCCATGTCGATCAGCGCAAAACTGTTGCGAGGACTCTCGCTCTTGATCCTGTCGCTTGCATGCTCTGTGACCTTCGCAGATGTGCAATTTCAGCATTCCTCGCTGGTGCGATTTGCGGACCTGAATCTGCAGAAGCCGGCCGATGTCGCCAAGCTCTACGGCCGCATCACCGCCGCGGCCGATAAGCTCTGTGGGCCGCGCTCGCTTACGGGGGCCTACTCGAAGTCGGCCGTGTACGCGGGCTGCTATGCGCACACGGTCGCGCAGGCCATCGCTCGAGTCGATCAAGCTCCTCTGACGGCGTACTACGAGGAGCGAATGCATCCCGCTTCGCGCGAGCTCTCGATCGCCCGAAAGTAAACGCCCCAGGCAAAGGGGCGCCTGCGGCCCCTGCTCCCGCGTTACTCCAAATTCATTGCAATTCGCGCTGCGCGCGGCTTCGGCCGTGCGCAGTTGCGCGCTTGACACCGCCATGGCCGCACAGTATTACTAATACTATACTTAGTAATACTATAGGGAAGCGGCATGGGCGAGGGCATCCTTCACGAGCTTGCACGGCTGAGCGTGAGCCTTCCGGGTGAGTTGCTCGCCGAGCTCGACGCCATGGTGAGCGAGCGTGGTCTTCCGAGCCGCTCACAGATGATCGCCGAGCTCATCCGTCATGCGCTCGCCGAGCACAACGAGGGACTTGCGAATTCGGTTCTGGCGGGCACCCTCACACTCATCTATCGCGCCGACAGCGGCCGTGTGCGCCAGGCGCTCGCGCAGATTCAAACAGCGTACGTGAAGGAGGTGATCTCCTCCCAGCACGTGCTGCTCGAGGACGATCAGTCGCTCGAGGTGCTGCTCGTGCAGGGCCCCGCGCCGCGGCTGAACGCGCTGTGCGACGCTCTGCGAAAAGTGCGCGGCGTTCAGCAGATCAAGCTCGTGACGACCACTGCGCTGCTGCCCCCGCTACATTCCCACGGCGCTCTCGAGCCTGCCGCAGGCCGCCTCTCCTCCCGGGCCGCTCGATGACTCAGGGCACCAAGGATCCCTTCGGCGCGCAGGTCCATGCGCGAGCCATGGCGGGAACCCTGGTCGAGGCGATGCCCACGGTGCCCGCAACCGGCGCGAGCGCTCCGCCCCCCGGAGTCGCCTCCGACGCCATGCTCTGGGAGGAGACGATCGCAAGCGGCGGTTATGCCTCCAAGGAGCTCGACCGCGGCGCGCGTTTGCGCCTCACCGATCTCAGCGGGGATGGCTGCGTCTCGATGCTGCTTTTCAACGCTGAGCGACCCGTCGAGCGATTGAATGTCGCCGATACGGTGAAGGTGCAGTGGTGCGCCTACCTCTCTCGAGGACGGCTGCTGCTCTCGGACATGGGACGTGCGCTCGCGAGCATCCTCGAGGATGAGGCCGAGACTCACGATACTTTTTGCGGAGCATCGAACGAGGCGAGCAATGCCGGCAAGTACGGCAGCGGCGCCAACTGGAGCGCGCATCCGAATGCACGCGAGCGCCTGTTGCTCGGCGCGGCGAAATTCGGGCTCGGTCGCAAGGATGTGCATCCCTGCGTCAACTGGTTCAAAGCCGTCCGGATCGCCCCGGACGGCGCGACGGTGCTGAATTACGGACCGTTCACTCCCGGCCGGAGCGTGACCGTGCGCGCGGAGATGAACCTCATCGTAGTGCTCGCCAACTGCCCGCACGTACTCGACCCGCGGCCGCGTTACAGCGTGACACCGGTTCGCGTGAGTGCGTGGCGCGGAGCGATCACTCCCGATGATGACCCGATTCGCAACGCTAGCCCCGAGGGCAAGCGGGCCTTTCTCAACGTGGAGGAATACTTCCGCCGCTGAGAGTAACGGTAGGCACTTCTGCGCATCTCACGCGCGACATTGAACGACCAGGGATTTCCGCACTCCGTGAACGACATCGCCCCTCCGATCCTTCCAGGCCGCATCGTCCTCGATGAGGTGATCCCCGCTCGCGCATCGTGGGATCACGCGCTGCGCCGGGAGGAGACGCTGCGGATCATCGATCTGGAGGGCAATCAGTCCTGCGACTTTCTGATGTACGCGCTTGCGGACGATGCCGAGCGCTACAGTGCGCAGGACACGATCGCCGCTCAGGGCAATATATTTCTGCGCGCGGGGTCGGTACTCCTCTCGAACGAGGGCCGCCCCATGGCTCGGATCACTGGGACGAGCGTCGCGTACCACGACACGATCGGAGGTGCCTGCAGCTGCGAGAGCAACACGCTGCGCTACGGGCATCACACCAAGTCACAACACGCTTGCGTCGAGAATTTCCTGCAGGCGAACGGGCGCCACGGCCGCGGCAAGCGCGACATGGTCTCCAACATCAACTGGTTCATGAACGTGCCGGTCGAAGCGGACGGGACCCTCGGCATCGTGGACGGCATCTCGGCGGCAGGACTCTACGTCGAGCTGCTCGCGCTCATGGACGTCGTCGCGGTGATCTCGAATTGCCCGCAGGTGAACAACCCCTGCAACGCGTTCAACCCGACGCCTCTGCGGGTGATCATCGCCGCCCGCGACCCGCCCGACTGATGCTCGCACTGTTTTCCCCGTTTTCCGGCCGCCGACCGTGCGGAGCGCTCGAGGATGAGGCGTGTTTCACAAGGTTCTGATCGCCAACCGCGCAACGATCGCCTGCCGGATCATCCGCACCCTGCGCCGCATGGGCATCGGTTCGGTCGCGGTGTATTCCGACGCCGATCTCGGCTCGCGGCATGTCCGTGACGCCGACGAGGCCGTGCGAATCGGTCCGGCGCCCGCCCCCGAGAGCTACCTGAACGTCGAGCAGATTCTCGCGGCCGCGCGCGAGCGGGGCGCGCAGGCGATCCATCCCGGCTATGGGTTTCTCAGCGAGAACGCGGAGTTCGCGGCGCGCTGCGAGACTCAGGGCCTTGCCTTCATCGGCCCCACCCCCGAGAACATTCGCGCCTTTGGACTCAAGCACACCGCTCGCGAGCTCGCCCGCGCCCACGCTGTGCCGCTCCTACCGGGGAGCGGTGTGCTGCCCGACTGCGCGACAGCGCTGCGGGAGGCCGAGCGGATCGGCTTTCCGGTGATGCTCAAGGCGACGGGCGGCGGAGGTGGCATCGGCATGCGCCCCTGTGCGGGACCCGCCGAGCTTCCCGAGGCCCTCGATGTGGTCCGTCGGCTCGCCGCGAGTCATTTCGCCGATTGCGGCGTGTTTCTCGAGCGCCTGGTGCCCAATGCGCGGCACATCGAGGTGCAAATCTTCGGGGATGGGCGCGGCCGGGTGATCGCATTGGGCGAGCGTGATTGCTCGCTGCAGCGGCGCCATCAGAAGGTGATCGAAGAATCCCCGGCCCCTCGACTGCCAGAGGCGACGCGCGCGCGCCTGACGGAATGTGCCGAGCGGCTCGCCTCCGCGGTGCACTACCGCTCCGCGGGCACGGTCGAGTTTCTCTACGACCCGGACCGCGACGAGTTCTTCTTCCTCGAAGTGAACGCCCGTCTTCAGGTTGAGCACGGTGTGACCGAGGAGGTCCTGGGCATCGACCTCGTCGAGTGGATGATCCGCTGCGCAGCCGGCGAGAGCGCCTTTCTCGATGCCTGGGCGGGGGCGGGCACGCGCGCGCGTGCACGCCGCGTTGCGATCGAGGCGCGGGTTTACGCGGAGGACCCCGGAGCGGCCTTTCGTCCGAGCAGCGGGACGCTGACGCACGTCACCTTCCCTGAGGATGCGCGTACCGAGACCTGGATCTCCGGCGGAAGCGAGGTGAGTCCGCACTACGATGCGTTGCTCGCCAAGCTCATCGTCACGGGACCCGACCGGACATCTGCCGTGGACGCTTTGCAGCGCGCACTCGATGAGACCCTCCTCGCCGGGATCGAGACCAATCTCGCCTGGCTGCGCGAGGTGGTGCGGAGCGAAATGTTCACGGCCGGCCGACCCTCTACGCATGCGCTCGCCGCAATCGACTACGCCGCCCGCTCCGTGCGCGTCTCGAGCGGCGGGGTGGCAACGAGTATCCAGGACTATCCCGGCCGTCTCGGGTTCTGGAACGTGGGGGTGCCTCCGTCGGGCCCCATGGACGGGCTTGCCTTCAGGCTCGGCAACCGGCTTCTCGGCAATCCTCAGGGCGCCGCGGGTCTCGAGTGGACTGCCGTCGGACCCACACTCGAATTCGATCGCGCGGCGATCGTGTGTCTGGCGGGCGCCGAGAGCGATGCGACGCTCGATGGCGTCCCGGTCGAGCCGTACACGCCGCAGGCCGTTGTGCCCGGGCAGGTGCTGAGACTCGGACGGCTGCGCGGCGCCGGATTGAGGGGCTACGTGCTGTTTCGTGGCGGGCTCGATGTTGCCCCCTACCTCGCGAGTCGTGCAACGTTCACGCTCGGCGGCTTCGGAGGTCACGCGGGCCGAAATCTCGCCGCCGGCGATGTGCTGCACCTCGCTCCCGAGCCCGCTGACTCGATCGAGCCGGCACTCGAGCGATCACTGCGGCCTCGAATCGGCCGCGAGTGGACGCTGCGCGTCCTTTCGGGGCCGCACGGCGCGCCGGATTTCTTCACGACGGGGGACATCGAGACGTTCCTCGATGCACGCTGGCGCGTGCACTACAACTCGAACCGCACCGGCGTGCGCCTTCTCGGACCGCGGCCCAAGTGGGCGCGCCGCACCGGCGGGGAGGCGGGGCTTCATCCATCAAACATCCACGACAATGCCTACGCCGTGGGTGCAGTCGATTTCACGGGCGACATGCCCATCGTGCTCGGGCCCGACGGTCCATCGCTCGGTGGATTCGTCTGTCCGTTCGTCACGATACAGGCCGATCTGTGGAAACTCGGCCAGCTCGCGCCGCATGATACGGTGCAGTTCGAGAGCGTAGATGCCGAGGCCGCCACGCGCCTCGAACACGCCCAGGACTCCTTCATCGCGCAGCCCGGCGCGCGCGCCCGGCGCGTGCCTGGAGTGCACGCCAGGCCCGCTCCGCGGGCGCGATGCATTCTCGATCCGCTCCTCGCCTCTATTCCGGCGCGCGGGGAGCGGCCGCAGACAGCGTATCGGCGTCAGGGCGACCGGCACCTCCTCGTCGAGTACGGGCCCATCGTGCTCGACCTGGAGCTGCGGCTGCGGGTGCATGCGTTGATGCTCGAGCTCGAGAAGCTTTCACTGCCGGGCATCCTCGATGTGACACCCGGGATCCGCTCTTTGCAGGTGCACTACGAGAGCCGCATGCTACGACAGTCCGATCTGCTTCAGAGACTGGCCGATGCGGAAGAGCGCCTCGGCACACTCGCGGATTTTCAAGTCTCATCGCGCGTGGTCCATCTGCCGCTCTCCTTCCGCGATCCGGCAGTCGAAGAGACGATTGCGAGATACATGGCCTCGGTGCGCGATGATGCACCCTGGTGTCCCGACAACATCGAATTCATTCGCCGCGTGAACGGCCTCGCATCGGCCGATGAGGTGCGGCGCATCGTGTTCGATGCGCGCTATCTCGTCCTCGGCCTGGGCGATGTGTATCTCGGAGCGCCGGTCGCGACACCGCTCGATCCGCGTCATCGTCTGGTCACGACGAAGTACAACCCGGCCCGCACCTGGACGCCACCCAACGTGGTCGGCATCGGCGGTGCGTACCTCTGCATCTATGGCCTCGAAGGACCCGGCGGATATCAGCTGTTCGGGCGCACCGTGCAGGTGTGGAACAGCTATCGCCAGACCCAGGCGTTTCGGGACGGCAAGCCCTGGCTGCTGCGCTTCTTTGATCAGATCCGCTTCTTCCCGGTGACGCCGGCCGAGCTCGCCGAGTGGCGACGCGAGTTTCCTTTGGGCCGCAGAGCTCTGCGCATCGACGGGGAGGTCTTTCGGCTCGCCGACTATCGGCGGCTCCTGCGCGAGGAGTGCGACTCGATCGCGGCGTTTCAGCTCCGGCGGCAGGCTGCGTTCAATGCGGAATGCGAGAACTGGGAGCAAAGCAACGAGCTCGCGCACCACGATGGCATCGCGGGCACCAACGTGGTGCACACACCGGTGCAGACTCCCGTTGACGCGGAGGTCGTGGAGGCTCCATTGGGCGGGTATGTGTGGAAGATATACGTGAAACCCGGTGACCACATCGAGAAAGGCACGGTCATTGCAGCGATCGAAGCCATGAAGACCGAGTGCAGCGTGCCGAGTCCCGCCGCAGGTGTCGTGCGCGCCGTGTACGTTCGCGAGCGACAGACCGTCGGGCCCGGTGCGCCGATGGTCGCGCTGGACATCGCGGCGTGCTCGCGCGCCGCAGCGAGTTCCCGAGCATGCCTCGTGCGACCCTAGCCGGCATCGTCTCGGCGGTCTCGACGGGCGGCTCGAGCGCCGAGTACATCGCGGCGCAAACGCTCGCCGATGCGGCCGCCTACGATGCCGTTCAGCCACAAGCCTGGATCAGCCGTTGTGCGCCGGAGGAGGTACTCGCGAGCGCGCGCCGCGTGGATGAACGCATCGCGGCGGGCGAGTCGCTGGCACTTGCCGGTGTACCCTTCGCGGTGAAGGACAACATCGACGTGGCCGGCATGGAGACGACGGCCGCATGCCCCGTGTTCGCATACACCCCGAGTGCCTCGGCGTACGTCGTCGAGCGGCTGATCGCAGCGGGCGCAATCCTCATCGGTAAGACGAATCTCGATCAGTTCGCGACGGGGCTCACCGGCACACGCAGCCCCTATGGAGCGCCCCGGTGTGTATTCAATCGGGAGTACGTGAGCGGCGGGTCGAGCTCGGGATCCGCGGTGGTCGTCGCCGCCGGGATCGTGCCTCTCGCGCTCGGGTCCGATACGGCAGGCTCCGGACGCGTCCCCGCGGCCTTCAACGGCCTCACCGGATTCAAGCCCACGCGCGGCCGCTGGAGCACGCGCGGCCTACTTCCCGCATGCCGCTCGCTCGATTGCGTGAGCGCATTGACCGTGGCGGCCGCGGATGCGGCGCTGACCGATTCAGTCATCGCCAGTTTCGACGGCGAGGATCCCTACTCGCGTCGCTCAGCATCGCCCTCACAGCTCGGCGTGCCCTTTCGCTTCGGAATCCCGCGGGCCGGTCAGCTCGAGTTCATGGGTGATGCCGAAGCCGCGGAGCTCTACCGTACGGCCCTCGAGCGGCTGGTCGAGGCGGGAGGCGCTGCCGTCGAGATCGATGTCGCTCCGCTTCTCGATGTGGCGCAGCTGCTGTATGCGGGTCCCTGGGTGGCCGAGCGCACCCTGGTGCTGGAGGACCTGCTGGCAACCCGTGCAAGCGCGGTTCATCCCGTCGTGCGCTCGATTGTCGAGGCGGGCAAGGGGATCTCCGCGGTAGAGGCGTTTCGCGGATTTCACGCGCTGCAACGGCAGGCGCGCTGGACCGAGACGCTGTGGCAAAGCATCGATGTGCTCGTGCTGCCTACGGCCCCTACGATCTATCGCGTGAGCGATGTGCTCGCCGAGCCGATCACGCTCAACACTCATCTCGGTTGGTACACCAATTTCGTGAATCTACTCGACATGACCGCCATTGCCGTCCCGGCCGGATATCGGCGCAACGCCACTGGATTCGGCGTTAGTTTCATGGCTCCCGCCTGGGCAGATCAGGCGCTGCTCGAGCTCGCCCGGCGGCTCGAGATCGTGTGTCCGTCGCCTGCGCCGCCGGCGCTCGATGTCTCGCCCCGAACGCCCACCGTACGGCTCGCCGTGGTCGGCGCGCACCTCGAGGGACTTCCGCTCCATTTCCAGCTCGCCTCGCTGGGCGCGCGCCTGGCGCAACGCACGCGCACCGCACCGGTGTACCGGCTCTACGCGATGCGCGCACAAACGCCGCCGAAGCCTGCGCTCGTGCACGTCGGAGCCGGCGGCGGGGCGATCGAGATCGAAGTCTATGAGCTCGAGGTGGCCGCATTCGGCACCTTCGTTGCGGAGGTGCCTGCGCCGCTCGCGATCGGGACGGTCGAGCTCGAGGACGGAACCGCCGTGCGCGGGTTCCTCGCCGAGCCGCGTGCGCTCGCGCACGCCGAAGACATCACCTCGGAGGGGGGATGGCGCGCCTACCTGGCAAGAGGTGCGCATCGGGAACGGACGCAGAGCCACGTCGAGGCCCATCAGTGAAGAAGCGTATCTGGCCTGCCCGAGCCGAGCGCCGGGGCGCGACTCCGATTCGCCTTCCGGCGCGAGGCACGCGGCTTGCGGCCGTGTTCCTGCTGCTCGTCTGCGGCCCCCTCGCTGCGCACGCGCAGCTGCGGGTGGGTGTGTCGGACTGGCCCGGCTGGGTCGCCTGGTACGTCGCCGAGTCTCAGGGCTACTTCAAGAAGTACGGCGCCGACGTGAAGCTCATCTGGTTCGCAAACTACAGCGATTCGATCTCCGCTCTCTCGACCGGCCAGCTCGATGCGAACAGCCAGACCTGGTCAGACACGCTCGGACCGCTCGCGAAAGGCTTGCCGCTCGAGGTCGTGCTCGTCAACGACAACTCCGCAGGGAACGACGCGGTGATGGTGAGCCCGCGCATCCACTCGTTCGTCGATCTGAAGGGTCATACCGTCGCGCTCGAGCAATTCAGCGTGTCGCATTTCGTGCTTTACACGGCGCTTGCCCGCAACCATTTGACGCCGCGCGACGTGACGGTCGTCAACCTCTCTGCCGGGGACGCCGCCGCGGCCTTCATGACCGGGCGCGTGGACGCCGCCGTCGTGTGGAATCCCTGGATCAGCCAGATCGAGAAGAGCGGGCGAGGCCGGGCGCTCTTCACCTCGCGAGAGATGCCGGGCCTCATCCCCGACCTGCTGGTCGCGCAGAGCGAGGCGATCCGGACCAAGCGTGGCGAGTTGGTCGGCATGATCAAGGCGTGGTTCGATACGGTCGCCTTCATCCACGCGCATACCGGCCAAGCGGTGCAGATCATGGCGAGGGTCGTGGGTCTCAATACCGAGCAGTACCAGGTCTTTCTCCCCGGAACGCACCTCTTCGATGCCGCTGCGAATCTGGATGCCTTCGATCCGCGCAGTCCGCGCAGCCTCGTGGCCGTCGAGCCCGCAATTGCCACCTTCCTCCTTTCCAACAAGCTGATCGACGGCCGGCCGAACGCCGCAACCGGCGTGGACCGCTCGCTCCTCGATGAGGCTTTGAGGACTCGATGAGGACGAGTGAGGTCGTGATGCCGCTCGAGCGGCCCGTCGCGCGGAGCGATATCGCCTCAGCCGGTGAGGCTCAGGAGCACGCGGATGCATCGACCGCGACCGCTCTCGAGCCGCCCGCTCCCCGCAAGCTGTCCTCGACGCCGTGGACCATTCGCGGTTTCATCAGCCGGCGCCAGTACTGGACCTTTGCGGCGATCGGCGTCGCTGTACCGCTCGCCGCATGGTTCGCGCTCACAGCGCTCGGGACGGTGAACAGAGTGTTCCTCCCGAGCCCATTCGATGTCGTCCGCCGCGTCGGCACGTGGTTCAACAACGACGACCTGCTCGGAGATGTGCGGATCAGCTGCTACCGCGTCATAGCCGGGTGGGCGCTCTCGGCGCTCATCGCGCTGCCGCTCGCGCTCCTCATCGGCACCTACCGCTTCGTGCAGGCGCTGCTCGAGCCTCTCACCGACTTCATCCGCTACATGCCCGCGGTCGCGTTCATTCCCCTCGTGATGCTCTGGATCGGCATCGACGAGGGGGCGAAGATCGCCATTATCTTCATCGGCACGTTCTTCCAAATGGTGCTGATGATGGCCGAGGACGTGCGACGGGTGCCGATGGCGCAGATCGAGGCCGCCCAGACCATGGGCGCGACGCGCCTGGAGATCGTCGGGAAGGTGATCGTGCCATCCGCCAGGCCCGCGCTGCTCGACACGCTCAGGATCACGATGGGCTGGGCGTGGACCTACCTCGTCGTCGCGGAGCTCGTCGCGGCCAATTCCGGTCTCGGCTACGCGATCGTCAAGGCGCAGCGCTTCCTGCAGACCGACAAGATCTTCGCGGGCATTATCCTCATCGGCGCCATAGGCCTCGCCATGGATCAGGGCTTCCGTCTCATCCACCGTCTCGCGTTCCCCTGGCTCTACAAGCGGAGCTGAACGTGGCGAGCGCGGTGCGCTGCAGCGGCGTATGGAAGATCTTCGATACGGGATCGTCCCGAATTACCGCGCTGCAGAACCTGAGTCTCGAGATCGCCAAGGGCGAATTCGTCACGCTGGTCGGCGCATCGGGGTGCGGCAAGTCCACGTTCCTGCGCACCCTCGCCGGGCTCGAGATCCAGACGGCGGGCGAGATCGAAGCCGGCGGCTCGCCCATCGCAGGTCCCGGCGTGGATCGCGCCATGGTCTTCCAGGACTACAGTCTTTATCCCTGGCTGACGGTGACCGAGAACATCAAGTTTACGCGGAAACTCTCCGCCCATAGGCGCGATAGAACCTCCGCGGACCTGAAGACCGCCGCCGGGCGCGCCGAGGCGCTGCTCCGTGTCATGGGGCTTGCGGCCGTGGCGGACGCCTACCCGAACCAGCTCTCGGGCGGAATGCAGCAGCGCGTCGCAATCGCGCGCGCACTGATGAGCCGTCCCCGCATTCTGCTCATGGATGAGCCCTTCGGAGCGCTCGATGCTCAGACGCGCGAGGTGATGCACGATCTGATCCTGCACGTCTCCGAGCTCGAGCATTGCACCGTGGTCTTCGTTACACACGACGTCGAGGAGGCGATCTATCTCGCGCAACGGGTCGTGGTGATGGCCCCGAGACCGGGCCGCATCGACTCGATCTACGAGGTGCCGCTGCCCATGCAGCGCCTTCAGGACATGAAGCACACCCGTCCGTTCCTCGAGCTCAAGTCGCAAATACTCGCGCGCATCCGTGCCACCTCGGGCATGAAGACGGACAGCGACCTGCTGCAGAAGCTCTCCAGGGGCGGCGAGGTCTGAGACCCCGCGGATCCACCGACACGTGCTGCTCCAGTACGGCGCAGATGCCCGACCGCGCGCGCCCGGGCGGTGCGAGCGTGCCGGGATTCGGCATCGTGCGCCGTCCACTGGCAAGGGCCCCGAGTAAGGAAACGCTGGTTTTCCAAACACTTGGAGGCGCAGCAGGCCGGATGACCGGCACGGGCATGAGCCTTGCACGATGACCTGCACAAATGTGCGTCTAGGGTTCCGGCCTGCATACGCGGGCGTCTGGTCCGAGAGAGGCAGTCCTGGTCGGCGCGGGAAGGCTCGCAAGTGCGCCGCTCGACCTGGATACACGGCGGGACAAAAGCCCGGGAGATCTCAGGTCGAGGAGACTTACTCATCCTCGGGACGATCTTCCGCGCAGGAGAGCTTCCCGCAGTCCATTGAGTCTCTTCGACGGTGCGACACGGCATCGAACTCGAGGAGATATCGCGCTGTGAAGTTCAAACACGGTCGGCACGCGGCAAGCTCCACTCGTGCGGCGCGGCAACCACTCATCGATCCGACGGCCAGGGTCATGCGGCTCGACCGGATGACCTCGCTCACCGCGGCGGTGCTCACCGCGCTTTACGGTGCGCCGTGCCTTGCCGACGGCGGTGCAGTGGCGAGCTCCGGGACCGCGGCGATCGCCGCAACCGGCGCACCGAGCCCCGGCGCGGCGGCGCCAGCGAACGGCGGGACTGCGGCAAGCGGCGACGCCCCCGATCCCGGCGGTTTGCAGGAGGTGATGGTCACGGCGACGCGTCGAACAGTCAACGCGCAGGATCTTCCGATCAGCATCACTGCGGTCAGTGGAGCTCAGCTGCAGCAGGAGGGTATCGAGGACATCGAAGGCCTCGCGCAATCGCTGGCCGGAGTCAATTTCACGGACAAGGGTGCCTTCAACGGCGTCAACGGCTCGACGCTCATCATTCGCGGCTTGAACAGCGAGCAGACGGCCGGGCAGCTCGGGCTCGCCACGCCGGTCGTGCCGCCGGTTGCAACGTACGTCGACGACACTCCGCTTTTCTTCAACGTGCAGCTCGAGGACATCGATCGCGTCGAGATCCTGCGAGGCCCACAGGGAACCCTCTACGGTTCCGGGTCCCTCGGAGGCACCATCCGATTCGTGCAGAACGCCCCCGATCCGACGGCGTTCGACGCCCAGGTGGATGTCGGGGCGAGCGACACCGCGCACACCCATGCGCCGAACGAGGAGGTTCATGGCCTTCTCAATATCCCGTTCTCGGAGACGGTCGCGATCCGCCTCAACGCCGGCTACTCCTACGATGCCGGATTCATCAATCAGCCGAACCTTTATGCGCTCAATTCCGCAGGCGCGCCGATCTCTGCGATGCCCGGTGATCCGTTCAGCCCGCCGGTGAAGTACTCCGAGGACGGCACGAATCACAACACTGCCGAGAACGCACGCGTCGCGATGCTCTGGAAGCCGAACGACCAGTTTCATGCCGAATTCAACTATTACTACCAGAATATGCAGGCGGGCGGGTTTCCGTACGCGGCGACCCAGACGGCCGCATACAACAACTGGGTGAGTCCCGCGACACAGCCAACGGGAACCTTCACGAGTCCCTCTCTCGCGCTGCCGCTCTACACCGCTCCCGTGCCTCCCGGCGTGGACTCCTTGTCCAATGCGGACAATACCCTGGAAAGTGCGACCGACAAGGTTGGGCTCGGCGCGCTCGCGGTCGAATACGACTTCGGGTTCGCGACGCTCACCTCCTCGACCTCCTATGCGGACCATCTCAATCGGTCGACCGACGATCTCACCGCGCTGTACACCAATTTCTCCTTTTTCCAGAGCCTGTATGGGCAGAACCCGCGGTCGTTCGTGATCGGGAAGGACGAGCTCGACGACCGGCCCTGGGCCGAGGAGCTGCGTCTGACCTCCAGCACCGGCGGTGCCCTCGACTGGGTCGCGGGTCTCTTTTACCGCTACGAAAAGACGATCATCCAGGAGCACGAGTTTTATCCGGGCTATCTCGACTTCTACGATGCGTGCGCGCCGATCTACGGACAGAGCAGCGGCAACGGCGTGTCGCCCTCGTACTGCGGCGTCGGAGAGACGGCATACGACCCGGCGGCCGCCACCTACGTCGATGGCATTCCGATCATCAAGGATCAGACGTACATCGGTGACTTCGAGACGAAGTTCCGCGACATCGCCGCTTACGGAGACGTGACCTGGCACATCACGCACGCCTGGAGCCTCACCGGGGGGACCCGGGTGTTCAAACAGGAAGTGACCCAGGCTCAGCAGACCGGATTGCTGTTCGACGGAGGGCCCTTCTTCGGCGCCGAGCCTCCGATCGCCAATTCCTCGCTGAGCGACACCTGGAGCCGGGCACTCTGGAAGCTCAATACCTCCTACCAGCTCGACGACAAGAACCTCGTCTACGCGACCTGGTCGCAGGGATTTCGCCGCGGCGGCGTGAACGCGCTGCCCGCAGCCGAGCCCGGCGAGAGCTACGTGACACCGCCTGCGCTCACGAAGCTCTCGCCCGACACGGTCGACAATTACGAGGTCGGATTCAAGGGAGAGCTCGCGAAGCGCTTCCGCTATTCGGCGGCGGTGTTCGACATGCAGTGGCACAACGTCCAGGAGGGTGTGCAGCTGACTCCACTCGTGCTGCCCGCATCGCTCAATGTCGGGGATGCCGTGAGCCGCGGCGCCGAGCTCGAGCTGTTCTGGCTGTTGAGCTCGCACTTCAATGTGCAGGTGGACTACACCTACGACCAGACCAAGCTCACCTCGCTCAATCCGCTCTTCGTATTCCCGAACGTCTCGGCGCCGCCGCCCGCGATCGGCAGCCCTCTGCCCGGCACTCCGAAGGAGAGCGCTGCCCTCACCCTCGAATATCTGCAAGCGAACGTCCTCGGGTGGGCGATGCGCTACGACATCACCGAGCACTACCAGAGCGCGCTGTTGCCGGCGCTCTCGGCGACGGTTCCAACGGTCCCCGGCTACAGCATGCTCGATACGCGCCTGAGCTTTCAGCGCTCGCACTGGACCTGGATGCTCTATCTCGACAATGTGACGAACACGCTCGGCATCCAGTCGTACTCGGACCCCGCGCTTTACGGAAACCGCTGGCAAGCGATCGTGTCGACGCCGCGCACCGTCGGCATGAGGATCTATTACGCGCTCAACGAGTAGTCGGAATGAAGTCCGCGCGATCGTTCCTGTTCCGCGCTCAGGCCTTCCTGTCGCTCGGACAGCTGACCGAGGCGCGCGCCGCCGCCGCTGCCGCCGAGCAGAGCGCCGGGGACGATGCTGAGATCCTCGATGCCGTCGGAACGCTCTTCAGCCGCGCGAATGACCAGAACCGGGCCCTCGCGGCCTACGAGCGAGCCGTCCGCCTCGCGCCGAACGAACCGCGGTTCCTTTTCAACCGGGCGACTGCGCGCCGCTTCGTCGGGGCGCTCACCGAGGCGGAGGCCGACTACGATCGGGTGATCACCCTCGATCCCACGGACTTCGAGGCCTACCGGAATCGCGCGGACCTGCGCACGCAAACGCCGGATCGCAACCACACGTCCGAGCTCGAAGCCCTGCTCGAGCGGGGCGTCGGCGACTGGCAAGCGCAGGTTCAGCTACGCTTCGCCCTCGCCAAGGAGTACGAGGATCTCGGGGATTACTCGAGATCATTTGAACACCTCGTCTGCGGCGCACGATTGCGGCGCGCGCATCTTCGTTACGATGCGGCGGTCGACGTGGCAACCGTCGACTGGCTCATCGAGGCGTTTCCGGTACCGCCCGCCGAGGGTTCCTCAGACGGCTGTGCACCGGGCAGCGCCGCCCCCACGATGCCCGCCTTGCCAAAGGATTCGTCTCGTGAGGCGCCGATCTTCATCGTCGGTCTTCCGCGCAGCGGCTCGACTCTCGTCGAGCGCATCCTGAGCAGCCATTCGGCGGTCACTTCCGCGGGCGAGCTCACCTGCTTCGCCCTTGCACTGGTCGATGCGGTGCGCAGCCAAGGCGGCGTGGCCCGACCCACGCGCCGGGAGCTCGTCGCCCGATCCGCCCGGTTGAACTTCGCCGTGCTCGGCCAGGCCTACATCGCGCGCGCGCGGGCTACGGGTGCTGGGCGTGGTCGCTTCATCGACAAGATGCCGCTCAACCACCTCTACTGCGCCCTCATCCACCGCGCGCTGCCGCACGCGAAGATCATCCACGTGAGCCGCACTCCCATCGCGGCCTGCTATGCAATCTACAAAACGTTGTTCGACGGAGGATACCCCTACTCGTACGATCTCGCCGAGCTCGGCCGGTACTACATTGCGTACCGGCGGCTGATGCAGCACTGGCGAGCGACGCTCGGCGGGGCCCTCTACCATCTGAGCTACGAGGCGCTCATCGCCGATCAGCGTGGCGAGACCGAGAAGCTCCTCCGATTCTGCGGGCTCGGCTGGGAGGAGGCCTGTCTGGAGTTTCATCACAATCCCGCGCCGGCGACCACGGCGAGCGCCTCGCAGGTGCGAAGTCCCCTTTACCGGAGGTCCGTCGAGCAATGGCGGCACTATCGCGCCGAGCTTCAGCCTCTGATCCGTCAACTCGAGGACGCGGGCATCACGATCGATGAGTCGTGTGCGGTAACCGGGCATCGCGAACAGTAACGCCGATCCGGAGCTCGTGCGGCGTTGATCCGCCGCGATCCCGGATTGCTCAACGGTCTACGCCCGGATGCTGCGCATCGTGCAGCTGTGCCGCGGACCAGCCTCCGCCAAGATCACCGATCAAAGTGACGGCATCGACGAGACGGCTTTGCTCAACGGCGAGCGTGTTTTGCTCGTCGGCAAGCTCCACGGCTTGGGCCGTCGCGACCGTCGTGTAGTCGACAGTGCCGGCCAGGTACTCGTTGCGGGCGATCTCCGCACCACGCTTCGCGTCGCGTTCAGCCGCGTCGACTGCTTTGGCCTGCTGGGCGAGGATGCGCAGGCCGGCAAGATTGTCCTCCACGCCCTGGAACGCGCTCAGCACGGTCGCGCGATAGGTCGCCACCGCCGATTGATACGCCGCCCTGGCTTCGGCCACCTGAGCCGCGCGCGCGCCAAAATCGAGGATCGTCTCGGTGCCGGTCGCACCGATCGACCAGACCGTGTTGGCCGCTTGAAACAGCTTCCCCAACGGGGCTTGCGAGACACCGAACGCCGCGGAGAGCGATAGATCGGGATAATAGGCTGCGATCGCGACGCCGATCGCGGCATTCTGCGCCGCCATGGTTCGCTCGGCAGCCGCGATGTCCGGCCGCCGCTCGAGAAGCGTGGAGGGTACCCCGACCGGGATCCGCGGCAGTGCCGGCAGAGCGGCGCTGTGTGGAATATCGAGATCCTCCGGATTCTTGCCGATCAGCACCGCGATCGCGTGCTCGTATTGCGCGCGCGCGACACCCAATGCGATCAGGCTCGCCTGTGCATTCTCGAGCTGAACGCGCGCGGTGACCTCATCGGACGGCGGATAGAGGCTGTAGCCGGCGTTCACCGCATTCGAGACCACGCGGAGATACTCCGTGTACTCGACGACCGTCCGGGTCAGCAGATCGATGTTGGCATCCGTCACGCGCAGATTGATCAGCGTCGTTGCGAGTGCAACTTGGGCAGACAGCGTCGCATTGGCAAGCGTGGCTTCGCTCGCTTGTGCGTTGGCCGCATTCTCCTCGATCGTGCGGCGAAGTTTTCCCCAGATGTCGAGGTCCCAGCTGAGCGTGCCTTCGACCGTTCCCTGGTTGACCGTGTACGCCGGTCCCGCGAGGCTGACACCCCCGCTCGCGGCGCTGCTGTTCGTCCGCGATCGCGTGACCGAACCCGTGGCGCCGATGGTCGGGAAAAGCGCCGCATCGGCCTGCCGCACCAGCGCCAGCGCCTGCTCATAGCCATAATAGTCCGCTCGAATGGTCTGGTTCTCGACACGCACGGCGGGCTCGAGCTCATCGAGCAGCGGATCGTGGAACTGGACCCACCACTCGCCCTTGGGGGCCGTGTCAGCCGGCGCTGCCGGAGTCCAGCCCTGCAGCTCCTTGTAGCGCGCCGCCGGTGGCGATGCGGGCGGCGGGCGGTGGTAGTCAGGACCGACCGCGCAACTCGCGAGCGACAGGACGAACGGCAACATCGCCGGGGATAATCTAACTTGGGTCGTCATGCGTTGGACCCCATTTCGCCCTGGCGCCGCCAGGGCAGTGACAGTGTCGAAGCGAACTTGATCAGCTTGATCCGCAGACGCTCGAGCGAGAGGTAGATGACGGGCGTCGTGAACAGCGTGAAGATCTGGCTGAGGATCAGCCCGCCCATCACCGTGATGCCCAGCGGCTGACGGAGCGATGCGCCCTGACCCATGCCGACGGCGAGCGGCACCGCACCCAGCACCGCTGCGGCAGTGGTCATCATGATCGGCCGCAGGCGGATCACGGCTGCCTCGTGAATGGCCTCGCTCCCCTCGCGTTTCTCGTTCCGCTCGAGATGGATCGCGACATCGATCATCATGATCGCGTTCTTCTTCACGATTCCGATGAGGAGAATGATGCCGATGAGCGCGATCATCGAGAAGGGGATACCGAACAGGAGGAGCGCCAGCGTGGCGCCGACCCCGGCGGAGGGCAGCGTCGAGAGGATGGTCAGCGGGTGGATCGTGTTCTCGTAGAGGATACCGAGCACGATGTAGACGGCGACCATCGCAGCGAGAATCAGGAGCGGGATGGCCGCGAGCGACTGAGCGAAGACGCGCGCCGAGCCCTGAAAGCTGCGTTGCACCGAGGCGGGTACGTTGAGTTCGCGCATGACCGAATCGATCGCCGTCTGAGCGGCGCTCAAGGACCCGCCCGCCGGGAGGTTGAAGGAGATCGTCGCCGCGACCAGGCCGCTCTGATGGTTGACCTGGATGGCCGCGTGGCTGTCGACGGCGCTCGCGAGTGCGGATATCGGCACCATCGTTTCGAAGCCGGTACTGTCGGCACTGCCGCTCGACGCTCCGCCGCGGGCGTTCGAGATCGTGTTCGTCGTCTGATTCGCCTCGGCGTTGCCGTTGAGCGCGTTGGCGGCGGAGCCAGCCGTGGCCGATGAGGAGACGGACAAGAATGGGCTGACGCCGCTGACGGTTCCGGGCGGCATCTGCGTCTGTGCCGTCCCCGGGGGATCGCCTGCCGCCGTGCTGACGAAGATCCGGTTGAGCTCCTCGGGATAGTGCCAGTATTTCGGCGCGACCTCCATCACGACGAAATACTGATTGTACGGATTGTAGATCGTCGAGACGGTCCGCTGCCCGAACGCATCGTAGAGCACCTGATCGACTTGGTTCGGCGCGAAGCCGTAGCGCGCCGCCGTGCTGCGGTCGATGTTCACGTAGGTCTGCAGGCCGTCCTGCTCCATGTCCGTATTGACGTCCGTCAATTGGCCGGGATGCTTGCTGAGCGCGGCGATCACTGTCGGGACGAGCCTGTAGATCGCATCCGGATCGTCGCCGCTCAGCGTATATTGATACTCCGCCGCCGATTGCCGGCCGCCGATGTGCAGGTCCTGCTGCGCCTGCAGGAACAGCCTCGCCCCGGAGATGCTATCGAGCTGAGGACGGAGGCGGTCCACGATCCGAGCCGCCGCCGCGTGCCGCTGCGAGAGCGGTTTCAGCTCGATGAAGACATTGGCCGTGTTGGCGGCGCGGCCTGCCGAGCCCGAGCCGGCGAAACCGAAGACCGAGGCAACGGCCGGGTCCTTCTTCACGATGGCCTGCAGTTGCGACAACTTTTGCGACATCGCCGGGAACGAGATGGCCTGATCGGCGGTGATCTGTCCCATGATGATGCCGGTATCCTGCTCGGGGAAGAACGTCGTGGGAAGGCGCCGCGCCAGGAACAGATTCGCCACGATGATGGCGATCAGCCCGAGTCCGACCGCCAGGCTGTGGCGCAGCGCCTTCCGCAGCCCGCGCCCGTAGGCATCCCTGAAGCGCTCGAACTGGCTCTCCATCCAGAGGGTCCAGCGTGCCCGCGACTCCCGAGCGGCACGGTTCCTGAGCAGATGGGCGCACATGCAGGGTGTGATGGTGAGCGAGATCACCATCGAGAACAGGATGGCGATCGACAGCGTCACCGCGAACTCGTGGAAGACGAGGCCGACCGTTCCGGGCATGAGCAGGATCGGGATGAACACGGCGATCAGCGACAAGCTCATCGAGATGACCGTGAATCCGACCTCGGCGCTGCCGCGCAGGGCCGCCTCGTTTGGGCTCAGCCCCGAATCGAGATGACGCACGATATTCTCGAGCACGACCACGGCGTCGTCCACGACGAAGCCCGTGCCGATGGTGAGGGCCATGAGCGAGAGATTGTCGATGCTGTAGCCGAGCAGATACATCGGCCCGAACGTGCCGATGATCGACAGCGGCAACGCCACGGCCGGTATCCAGATCGAGCGCCCCGATTGCAGGAAGACGAAGACCACGGCGATCACCAGCGCGGCCGCAATGCACAGCGTGCGCTCCGTGTCGCCGACCGCGGCGTTCACCGATTGCGAGCGATCCATCGCGACGTTGACGTGAACACCGTGCGGCAGCGTCGCCTCGATCGACGGCAGGAGCTTGCGGATCTGCGCGTCGGTCGCGACGATATTCGCTCCCGGGATCGGATAGACGATGACACCCACCGCTGGTACATCGTTGTAGAGGCCGATATTGCGGAGATTCTCGTTCGAGTCGATCACCTGGGCCACGTCGTGCAGCAGCACTGGCGCGCCCTGGCGATAGGCGATGACGAGGTCCTTGTAGTCGGCGGCGACCGACGCCTGGTCGTTGGAGGTGACTTCGAATCGCTGATCGCCCTGATCGATATACCCCTTGGCGCTATCGGCGTTGGCGGCCGCAACGGCCGCCCGCACGTCCTCCATGCCGATGCCGTAGCTATTGAGCTTGTCGGGCTCGAGCTCGATGCGCACGGAGGGCAGCGCCCCGCCGCCGAGTGTGATCTGACCCACTCCGCTCACCTGTGAGAGCTGCTGCTGAATCACCGTGTCGGCGCTGTCGTAGAGCTGCGCCTTGGTCAGGGTGTCCGAGGTCAGCGCCAGGATCATGATCGGCGAGTCAGCCGGGTTGAATTGGCGCCAGCTGGGGTTGCTGCGCAAAGTCGTGGGCAGGTCGGCCCGCGCCGCCTGGATCGCCGCCTGAACGTCGCGCGAGGCACCGTTGATGTCGCGGCTCACATCGAATTGGACGGCGATCCTCGTCGCGCCGACGTAGCTCGTCGAGGTGAGCTGATTCACGCCGGCAATCACGGCGAGCCGCTTCTCCAACGGTTCGGCGACCGTTGCGGCCATGATCTCGGGCGCCGCGCCGGCCATGCTCGCCTGTACGACCACCACCGGAAAGGTGATGTTCGGCAGCGGAGCGACCGGCAGATGGTAGTAGGCGAGCGCACCCGACAGGAAGATTGCAACGCCCAGCAGCGCGGTCGCGACCGGCCGCTTGATGAACAGCGCCGAGATGTTCACGTCGGGCTCTCGCCCGCGAGCTCATTGCCCCGGGCGCTCCGGAAGTGCCGTGCCAGCCGATCCATGACGAGATAGATCACCGGTGTGGTGAACAGCGTCAGAAGCTGGCTCAACGTGAGGCCGCCGATGATCGCGAGGCCCAACGGGCGGCGCAGCTCGGAGCCCGTGCCCGTACCGAGCAGCATCGGCAGCGCACCGAGCATCGCGGCCAGCGTCGTCATCAGGATGGGCCGGAAGCGCAGGAGCGATGCCTCGTGGATCGACTCCTCGGGCGACTTGCCCTGCTCCCGCTCCGCTTCGAGGGCGAAGTCCACGATCATGATCGCGTTCTTCTTGACGATGCCGATGAGCAGCACGATGCCGATGATGCCGATCACATCGAGATCCTTGCCGGCGATCATCAGCGCCAGCAACGCGCCGATCCCGGCCGAGGGCAACGTCGAGAGAATCGTCACCGGATGGATATAGCTCTCGTAGAGCACGCCCAGGACGATATAGACGGCGACAAGCGCCGCGATCAGCAGGAACACCTCGCTCGAAAGCGAGTCCTCGAAAGCCTGAGCCGCACCTTGGAACGACCCCGTGATCGACGGTGGCAAGTGCACCGCCGCGATCGCATCGTTGATCTGGTCGACCGCCGTGCTGAGCGAGGCGTCCTCGGTCAGGTTGAACGAGAGGGTCACCGCCGGAAACTGCTCGAGGTGGCTGATCACGAGCGGCGACTTGCTCACCTTGATATCGGCGATGGCCGAGAGCGGCACCTGGCCTTGACTGCTGGTCTCGCTCGGCAGATAGAGCGTACCGAGCGACTGCAGGTTCGGCAGACGATCGCGCTTGGCGACCAGGACCACGCGGTACTGGGTCGACTGATTGAAGATCGTCGTGACGATTCGCTGCCCAAGCGCATCGTAGAGCGCATTGTCGATGGTCGCCGGCGTGATGCCGTAGCGTGCGGCGAGCTGCCGGTTGACCTCGACATTGACCGTCAGACCCGCCTCGTTGAGGTCGCTCGCGACATCGTTGATGGAGGGAATCTGCTTCATCTTGGCGATGATCTGCGGGACGTATTTGTCGAAATCCTGCGGGTTCGGTCCGCGCAGCACGAACTGGTACTGGTGCGGCGAAATCGTCGTGTTGAGGGTCAGATCCTGTTCGGGCTCGAGATAGAGCTTGATGCCGGGAACGCCTGCCACCTCGCGCTGGATGCGCCGCGCGATCTGCTGCGCGGTGCGCTTGCGGTCGTCGACCGGCTTGAGGTTGACCAGGAAGCGCCCGTTATTGAGCGTGGTGTTCGTGCCGTCAATGCCGATATATGAGGTGAGACTCGTCACATCCGGATCGCGCAGGATCACTTTGGCGAGCGCCATCTGCCTCGCCGCCATGGCCTGGTAAGACACCGAATTGTCGGCGACGCTGATTCCCTGGATGACACCGACATCCTGGACGGGAAAGAGACCCTTCGGGATCGCGACGTAGAGGAAGACCGTCAGCGCCACCGTGAGAGTGGCGATGAGGAGCGTCAGCCGCTGATGGCGCAGCACCCAGCGCAAACCCCGGTCATAGGCGCCGAGTGTCCGATTGAACACGCTCTCGCTCGCAAGCTCGAACCAGCTCAGACGACGTTCCGCTTGGCGCCGGAGCATGCGGGCGCAGAGCATGGGCACCAGAGTCAACGACACGACGGCCGAAAGCACGATCGTGATGGAGAGCGTGACTGCGAACTCGCTGAACAGGCGCCCAATCACCCCGCCCATGAACAGGAGCGGGATGAGCACGGCGATCAGCGACACGGTCAGCGAGACGATCGTGAAACCGATCTGTCCTGCCCCGGTGAGGGCCGCGTCGAGCGGACTCTTGCCCTCCTCGAGATAGCGCACCACATTCTCGATCATCACGATCGAGTCATCGACGACGAAACCCGTCGCAATGATCAGCGCCATGAGCGACAGGTTGTCGATGGAGTAGTTGAGCTTGTACATCAGTGCCAGCGTCCCGATCAGCGAAACCGGCACTGAGATGCTCGGTATGACCGTCGCCGGGAGATTCCTCAGAAAGACGAAAATCACCAGCACGACAAGGATGACCGCGAGCACCAGTTCGAAGAAGGCGTCGTCGACCGACGCACGGATCACTCCGGTGCCGTCGGAAACCACCTGCACGTGCATCGATGAGGGCAGGCTTGCCTCCAGCTGCGGCAGCTGCTTGTTGATTTGGGACACTGTCTTGATGACATTGGCACCCGGCTGGCGCTCCACGTTCAGTACGATCGCGGCCGTGTTATCGAGCCAGGCACCCTGTTCGACGTCCTGCGCGGCCTCGCTGACCGTCGCCACGTCCCGCATCAGGACCGGCGAGCCATTCTGGTAGGCAACGACCGTGTTCAGATAATCCTCCGGGCTCGAAATCTGGTCGTTGTCGTTGATCGTATAGTCGAGCTCGGGACCATCGAAGTTACCCTTCGGCTGGCTGAGCGTGATGTAGCTGAGGAGCGTCCGCAGATCGTCTATGTTGAGCCCATAGGCGGCGAGCTTCTGCGGGTCGGCTTCCACCCGGATCGCCGGTACGTTGCCGCCCGCCGGGGTGACGAGACCGACGCCCGAGACCTCGGAGATTTTGGAGGCGAGTCGATTGTTCGCGATGTCCTGCAGCTGGGTGAGCGACATCGATTTGGAGGTCACGGCCAGCGTCATGATGGGCTGGTCGGCAGGATTGATCTTGGCGTAAGTCGGCGGTGCCGGCAGTCCGCTGGGCAGGAAGCTATTGGCAGCGTTGATCGCCTCCTGCACATCCTGCTCGGCGACGTCGAGGTCCATCGAGAGGTCGAACTGCAGCGTGATGATCGAAGCCGTCGCGGAGCTCGATGAAACCATTTGCTGCAGGCCCGGGATCTCCCCGAGCTGCACCTCCAGGGGAGCCGTCACCGTGGTCGACATCACCTGCGGGCTCGCACCCGGATAGAAGGTCTGCACCTGGATCGACGGATAGTCGACGTCGGGAAGCGAAGAAACGGGCAGGAAGCCGAGCGAGACGAGGCCCACGAGCACCAGCGCGATCATCAGCAATGCGGTCGCCACGGGCCGCGTGATGAACAGACGCGAGATGTTCATCGGTGCGAGCGAATCAAGTGCCGGTGACGATCTTGATCTTGGCCCCGTCGCTCAGCCGGTCCGTGCCGTTGATGACGACCGTGTCCCCAGTGCTGAGACCACTCGTGATCACGGTGTTCTTGCCGTCGCTGGGCCCTACCGCGACCTTGTGGACCGAAACCGTGTGGTTCTTGTTGACGAGATACACGTACGTGCCGGGAGCGCCCGTCAGAACCGCCTGGGTCGGCACGAGCAAGGCGCCAGTCAGGGTATCCACGAGCAGTTGCACGTTGACGAACTCGTTCGGAAAGAGAGTCTCGTCATCGTTCGGAAAGGTCGCACGTAGAGTGACGGTACCGGTGCTCGTCGTCATTTGATTGTTGAGTGCGTAGAGCGATCCGCTCCCGAGCGTCTGGGTGTTATCGCTCGACAGCGCGGTCACGAGCAGCTTCGCGCCGGGGGCGTTGAACCGCGCGGCGACTTTCTCCAGGTCGTTCTGGGCAACCGTGAATTCGACTGTCGTCGGCTTCATGGTCGTGACCACGGCAAGCCCGGTGCTCGAGGACCCGGTGATATAGTTCCCGGGGTCCACCAGCCGTAGGCCTACGCGTCCGGCGACGGGCGCGGTGATGTGGCAGTAGGTGATGTCGAGCGCGTATTGAGCGATGTTCGCCTCATCGATCTTCACCGCGGCCGCGTCCTGCTGGACCAGGTATTGCTGATCGGTGTAGGTCTGCACGGCGATCGATTTCTGCTTTTGCAGCTGCTCGTAGATGGCGAGGTCGGCACGCGCCTGCGCCAGAGCTGCGGTGTCCTTGGCCAGCTGGGCTTGCGCCTGCTCTCTCAGCACCTCGTAAGGTCGCGGATCGATTTGCGCCAGCAGCTGGCCCTTCGTCACGTCCTGCCCTTCCCGGAACGGCACTTCGGTCAAGTAGCCGCTCACCGCCTGGTTCGGCACCACGGTGACGGTGGCCGTCGGCGTGACCGTACCCAGCTCGTTCAGAATCACCGGCATCTCGCCCCGAGTCGCTTGCGCGACTTCGACCACTTCCGGCGCTGCGCCTTTCGTGGACGGCGCTTCCGTGAGGAGGTGCACCGCCACGAAGCCGATGAGGATCACGGCCGCGAGCGCTATTGCCCAGCGCAGACGATGCTTGGCCATTGCGCCGCGCGGACGGTCGGTATCGGCTTGGTCGCCCGTCTTGGGGGTTGCAACTTCGTTCATGTCACGTCCGGAATTGCGGCGCTCGCGCTATTCGAGCCAAGACGCGCGCGTGTCGTTCGGGTAACGGTATGGCGCAGCTTGCGCTTCGTCCACACAGCGGCCGCCTGTTCGGCAGGACGGGACCCTGCGGCTCGAGGCCCCAAATCGGGCCGAATAGTGGCGCGCGGTGCGTATGCGCGTCATTAACGTTTGATTATCGTTTGTTAATTCACGCATCGGTGATACGGGGCTGCGGCACCCGTAAGCAATCAGGCCGCTTCGCTACTTGATTACTTGGTTACTTGGTTACTCCGCGACACAAACATGCCGTGGCTGAACCCTTGCTCAGAACTCGCGAAACTCAGAATGCGCTTGCCGCTCACCCGGCATGCCTGTCGCAGTTTCGCGAATGCCAGGTCTCGCTGGAACCGAATCTGATCCCTACCATTCGGCCGCCTGCCGATGCTGTGCGTGTGCATCCCGCTCGGGCGTATCGCCGATGCGGCCAGGCCACAGTCCTACAAAGTTGATTGGATCTCAACGGGGCAGCGCCCGGTTGACGCCAACATGAAGGTGACTTCGCAGCTGGAACACTGCGATGCACAGCCCGGTGGATCCCTACGGCCTCATCGCACGAGGCGGCCGCATGCAGGATCAACGTCCGCCGACGTTTGCGCCTCCAACGTTCACTGCACCCCCTGCGCCTGTCGCCGGAGTGAACCCCGAGTCCATTCGCTCTATGGTCTGGCGATAATGTTCGCTTGCCGCCTGCATCTGCTGTAGCTGTCCCTGCGTGAGGCAGACCTCTTCGAAGTGAGCGCGCGAGTCCGGATCATTCTGCCTTTGGCAGAAGAACTCGTTGCCGTTGCGCACGACGCGCCGCCAGCCGGGAGGGGCTAAGAACGCTGCCTTCACCTGAACGTCCGGTTTGGCTTCGTGCGAAACCGCGGCTGTCTTTGCCCCGGACTTGGCCTGCTCGGCGGCTGTTCCCGACGAAGTGGCCGCCGCGTTCCCCTGGTTGGCGGCTGTTCCGGACGGGGTGGCCGCCACGTTTGCCTGGACGGCGGCTGTTCCGGACGGGGTGGCCGCCACGTTCGCCTGGCCGGTGCGCGTTGCGGTCGAATTCTCTGGAGCTTGCGATGCGCAACCCATGAGCACCGAGGCCGCTGTGAGGATGATGAAACTGGGCACCCACTTCATCTCGCGCTCCCTTGCCGTCATGTGCGTGCCCCCAATGGGCACGCGCCGATTATATGAGCATTTCGGCCGGGAAAGGGGGAATCAGTGCCTATCGCGAGCCGTGGGGGAAACTCGGGTGGTCGTACGGGACGTGGAGCCGGATGAGCGGTTCGATTCCGACGATGAGTTCGTTGCACCTGCCGAAGAAGGCGAGGCGGTCGAGGGTACCGTCGAAGCGGAGGTCGCCTGAGCCGTTCCGGGGGCAGTGCTTCTGGTTGACCCGTTGAGTGTACGGGCGGAGCTCGAGGACTTCGAGGAGCTCGTGTTCGCGCCGGAGGAGGCGCCGGATGAGCTCGTGCGGGTGGTCCACTGTGAGCCGTTCGCCCACAATTGCGAGCTCGCGCCACCAGTCGAGCCCGGGCTGATGCTGACTGCGATCGGCTGCGATGCGGCCGGCGTACTTTTCGGTACGTCGGGCGCCGTTGACCAGTGCCAGATCCAGTAGTGAGCCTCCGGATCATCGGTTTTCGGATCCCCCGCGAACGCCGAGAGGGTCGTCAACCAGAGAATCGTGGCGAAAACGACGACGTTGCCGAACCTGCGGGTAGCCATTGGAACTCTTCTTCTACGTTCGTGACCTAGCGCGGCGGATTCCCGTGCCGAACGTGAAAGCATAGCCAACCGCGCACTACGGGTGTGGCTTAGGTGACAGAAGACGGGCGCTGGCTATTCAGACGCGCTTAAGCACAGGCCGCGGACGCGCTCGGCTCAGCAAGCAGTGCGTCGAGCTGGGGCATTGCTGCGCGTAGCCCCTCTTCCATGCCCACCGCCGTTTGCTCCATTGCTTCAACGCTTTCGAACCACGTGACGCTGGTCATGCGCGAGCCCGTCGGCGTGGTCTCGAAGGTGAACTTCATCGACGAGGGCATGTTCGGGTCCTCGGCGTTGCCTTCGCCGTCCCGCGCCTCGAACGAGCTTATGGGATTCACCGCGGTGAACTTCCAGGAGCCGCTCCACTTTCCTCCATCCGGCAGGGTCAGAAAGTACTCGGCGCGACCGCCAACTCTAAAATCGTAACGCGTGAAGGTGGCCGGCGCGGTGGGTGGTCCCCAAAAGCGCTCGAGTTGACGCGGATCGGCAAAGGCGGCCCAAAGGCGTTTCTGCGAAACCGGATAGTCGCCCACGACGGTAAGGGTGAGCTTTGCAGCGTCTTTGGTGACAGAGGTGAGCGGCATAATCACTTTCCTTTTGGTAGAAGGATATCGTCGAGCTGCGCCATGCGCTGGCGCCAGATGGCTTCGAAGAATTCGAGGAGCTCGCCCGCGCGCTGGAGCCGCGCGTGGTTGGTGGAGACCAGTTGCTCGCGCCCGTTTGCGCGCTTCTGAATGAGACCCGCGCGCTCTAGCACGGCGACATGCTTTTGCACGGCGGCGAAGCTCATCCTGTACCGCGCAGCAAGATCGGACACGCACGGCGTTTCCCGGAGCGATCGCGCCAAGATGTCGCGTCGCGTGCCATCGGCCAAGGCACGGAAAAGCCGGTTGAGTCCCTGTTCGCTCTCCTTTCTAAATACAACCATATGGTTGTACGTTAACCTCACCCGATCATTTTTGCAAGGCGGCGCTCGAGCGCACCGGATGGTATGCTCGACCGTGCCTCCTCCCTGGCGGAGCAATGAGTGGCCGTTCTTTCGACTCGACTTACTCGCTTTCTGAATATTCGGCATCCGATCGTCTCAGCACCGATGGCCTTCGCCGGTGGAGGCGCATTGGCCGCAGCCGTCAGCCGAGCAGGAGGTTTAGGTCTGATCGGCGGTGGCTATGGCGATCCGGGCTGGCTTACGAAGCAATTCGATGCGGCCAATGGCGAACGGGTCGGTGTTGGCTTTATCACGTGGTCGCTACAGCGCTCGCCGTCGCTGCTGATCGATACGCTGAAGCGCCATCCGGCGGCTGTCATGCTCTCGTTTGGTGACCCGCGCCCTTTCCTCGACGACATACGGAGTGCTGGTGCGCTCCTGATTTGTCAGTGCCAGAACATTCGCCACATCGAGGAAGCGCTCCGAGCCCACGCCGACGTTGTCGTGGCGCAGGGTGCCGAAGCCGGCGGACATGGTGCCTCACGGGGGACGTTGACGTTAGTTCCCGAAGCGGCAGACCTCATCGCCGCGAGTTCCCCGGAAACATTACTGCTCGCTGCAGGTGGCATCGCCGACGGGCGCGGTCTCGCTGCGGCAATGATGCTGGGAGCGGATGGCGTACTTGTCGGCACCCGACTATGGGCATCGAATGAGGCGCTTGTTAAGGAGCGCCACCGTGCGTCTATCCTTGCGTGCAGTGGCGACGACACGCTGCGTACGCGTGTACCGGACATCGTCAGGCAGCTTCCCTGGCCCGCCGAATTCACGGCCAGGATTCGCCGAAATACGTTCACCGACCGCTGGCATGGTCGAGAAGAAGAGCTCGAGCGTAACATCGCAGTCGAGGGTCCACGCTATCAGCTCGCCTTCGAACAAGGCGACCCGGACAATACTGGGGTTTGGTTTGGCGAATCCGCAGGTCTTGTCCACGCCATTGAGCCGGCAGGAACCCTTATCGAGCGAATGGTCACGGAAGCTGCGCTTCGACTGCGCCGTTATGCGGGTGCTAACAAGGACTGAGGCACTTCCGGTTTGTGCACCCGGTTAGCGGACGCTCGCCACGGTCGCCTTGGGGTCTTCGGCTCGAGCGTCCGACCGCGCCCCATCGTCGATCGGGAAGGATGGCTTGCCGCGCCGGAGCTGGCGATCCTGTGCGACTCAGCGCTCCACGCCTGATTAGAGCGGCGGAGAAGGTTTGTGAGATCGATCAATCGGGGTGCAAGCCCGGCGGTCGCGGGAATTGGCTCGCGGTGGCCAGGAGCCACTGCCGAAAATGGGCGACTTTGGGCATTGCGAGATAAGAGTCGGGGCAGACGAAGTAGTAGGCCGATGCATCCGGCATTATCACCGTGCTCGCTAGCCCAAGCCTGCCCTGTTGCACGGCTTGTGCGACCAGGGTCCAACCCATGAGCGCAAACCCCAGGCCCTCCTGCACGGCGGCCAGCAGGCCCGCCGAATCGTCGATCGAGGGCGAGCGAACCTGCCATTCGCGATCATCAGCCTGACGCCATGCGCGCCAGGGCTCGTCGTCGCTGTCGAGCAGAGGTAGCTTCTCGAGGTCGGTGTCACGCTCGATCAATCCGTATCTCTTGATGAGCTCCGGATGTGCGACGGGCACCATCCACTCGTCGAGAAATTTCTCGACGTGCAGACCCGGGTAATGCCCGCGTCCGAAGCGCAAAGCTACATGCATCGGAGAGCGCGAGAAATCCACAATCTCGCGCGAGGTGTGAAACCGCAAGGTCACATCGGGATACTTGCGCCGGAATGCGCGAATGCGCGGCAGTAGCCATAACTGCAGGAACGAAGCGAAGAGAGTTATCTGCAGCGGTCCGCCGCTTCTGTGCTGCTTGATGTAGTGCAGCGCCGCCTCGAGCTCGCGCAGCCCCGCGCGCACACGGGGCAACAGCTCCAAGCCCTCCTCGCTCACCTCCACGCGGCGCCCGGTGCGGCGAAGCAGCGGCACCTGTAGGTAATCCTCGAGAGACTTGATCTGCTGGCTAACCGCCGCGGGCGTCACATTGAGTGCATCCGCTGCGGCACTGAAGCTCAGACGCGACGCGACCGCCTCGAATACACGCAGCGCGCCCAGAGGAAGGCGGTTGTGGGCCATGACGACGTTAAGCTCAGCTTAATGGACCATCAGCTCTTACGTTTGTTCGGTCGATGAGTCGAGCGCATCGTTCATGCGTCGAACAATCCACAGAGGAGCAGCCCGTGAACGCCAAGAACGCCATCTCGAGATTGGCCGGAGTCGCGGCCGCGTTGAGCGCTACGCTCGTTGAGGCCATCATCCTCTGGGCTGTGATGCCCAAGTGATCTTAACGCGTCCGAGCGAGCCCCGCACGCCCGGCCAGAGGCGCTGGTCAACGTTGAATGAATCGACGTAGGCCGGCGCCGCATGCGGTGATGAAGAGGGGGTAGTGGCCAAAGAGATGTCCGCCGTTCGCTTCGCAAGCGCCTCGTATTCGGTTCGCGAGAGATTCACGGATAATGGGACTTTCACGGACTGGCTGGGCGGGGACCGGCATTGTCACGGCGCGGCGAGTCCGCGACTGGGCCGGTATCCTGCAATCCGCGCTCCACACTGATCGTACTCATGCTGCGGTTCGACGACCTATCCCTGCGCCGCGGGACGCGGCTACTCATCGCCGGCGCAACGTTCACGCTCTTCGGTGGCGAGAAGGTCGGCATCACTGGCGCGAACGGCAGCGGCAAGTCGAGCCTGCTCGCCCTCGTGCGCGGCGAGCTGCAGCCGGAGGCGGGCACGTTCGATATGCCTCCGAGCCTCGCGATCGCCCACGTGTCCCAGGACCTCGAGGCGACCGACCGCGAGGCCATCGAGCTCGTGCTGGACGGCGATGTGGAGCTACGCGCCACCGAGCGCGCCATGCAGGATGCGGAGCGTCGGCACGACGGTGCGCGACTCGGGGAGCTGCACGCCCGCTACGAGGCGGCGGGCGGTTATGACGCGCGCAGCCGCGCCGCGCGGTTGCTGCACGGACTCGGCTTTGCGACGGAGGACGAGACACGGCCGGTGCGGGCGTTCTCGGGAGGCTGGCGCGTGCGCCTCAATCTCGCCCAGGCGCTCATGTGTCGCTCGGACCTGCTGCTGCTCGATGAGCCGACCAACCACCTCGATCTCGATGCGATTCTGTGGCTCGAGGAGTGGCTGCGGGCGTATCGCGGCACGCTGTTGCTGATCGCTCACGACCGCGAGTTCCTCGATCGGGTGGCCGATCGCGTCGTCCACATCGAGCAGGGCGGCGCACGCGCCTATCGCGGCAACTATTCCGCCTTCGAAGAGCAGCGGGCCGCCGCACTCGCGGGGCAGGCCGCGCTCGTCGCGCGCCAGCAGCGCGAGATCGCGCACCTGCAGTCGTTCATCGACCGCTTCCGTGCGAAGGCGAGCAAGGCGCGCCAGGCGCAGAGCCGCCTCAAGGCCCTCGCCCGCATGCAGCGGATCGCGCCAGCTCACGTGGATAGGCCGCTCGAGATGTCCTTCGTGCAGCCGGAAAAGCTGCCGCGTCCGCTGCTTGCGCTCGAGCACGCGTCCGCCGGCTACGGCGGGCGCCCGGTGCTCGGTGACGTGAGCCTCACGCTTTCCCCCGGCGACCGGGTTGCGCTCCTCGGACGCAACGGCGCCGGCAAGTCCACCTGTATGAAGCTGCTCGCGGGCGAGCTGCGGGCGCTCGGTGGAACGCGCGCGGAGGCGCGGGACCTTGCGATCGGCTACTTCGCGCAGCATCAGCTCGAGCAGCTGCTCCCCGAGGAGTCGCCCATGCAGGCGCTGCGCCGGGCCGGCGCCGAGCGCGCCGCCCGCACGAGCGAGCAGGAGCTGCGCGACTATCTCGCGAGCTTCGGATTTCGTGGCGACCGAGTGTTCGAGCCCATTGCGCCGCTCTCGGGCGGGGAGAAGTCGCGGCTCGTGCTCGCGCTCATCGCGTATGGGCGGCCCAATCTGCTCCTGCTCGATGAGCCGACGAATCATCTCGACCTCGACATGCGGCAGGCCCTCGCCGTCGCGCTTCAGGACTACGACGGGGCGGTCGTGCTCGTCTCGCACGACCGTCACCTGCTGCGGACCGTCGTCGATGAGCTGTTCGTCGTGCATGGCGGCCGTGTCGAGCGCTTCGGCGGCGATCTCGATGACTATGCCCGGTGGCTCGCGGGCGAGGCGAGCGCCGCCTCCGCGGCTACCGGACCGAATCGATCTGCGCCGGGGCAGCGATCGGACGGTCCGGTCGAGGGAGACGGTGCAGAGGGCCGCGGGTCGGGCACCCGCGAGTCGGACAGCGCGGAGGCGCGCCGGCAGCGCAAACGTCTCGAGGCCGAGCAGCGCAATCGCCTGAGCCCGCTGCGTGCGGCGGTCGCAAGTGCGGAACGCGAGCTGGATCGGCTGCACTGCGAGCTTGCGGAGCTACAAGCGGCCCTCACGGCGCCGGAGCTGTATTCGCCCGATGGCAAGGAGCGGCTGAGGGAGCTGCTCGAGCGGCAGGCGCGGCTTGCCCGTCAAACCGAGAGTGCCGAGGCCGACTGGCTCGAGCAGTCCGAGCGGCTCGAGGCCGAAATACAGGGGCTCAGCGCAGGTGCCGAGCAAGCACCCTCATCGCGCTAGAAAAGCGAGCCGGCAGCTGGGTGGTGGTCGCGTCGCAAAACGATAACGTCCTTCCCTGGAGCCTGCTGAGGGTCAGCTGCCGAATCTGGCGATGCCGATCCCTGGACCGGCGCAGGGCAAGCGGCAGTGACTCTATCTGTCGCGCGCTCCTGCTGAGCGCACACCTCCCACAACCATCACCCACGCGCGCGGTACCGCGCGAGGGCGCCGGATTGTGGAAGACGCTCGCGCGATGAATTTGGAACTGGACCGTGAGCACGGTTCCCACAAGCTTCTACCGATCTTCACGCTGGGAATCGGGACGGAGAACCGGAATGACCTTGCGCCCGTGCCGGCGGTAGATGTGAAAGTCGGAATCGAGCGTCAGCACGGTGCAAGAGTCGTAGAGTTCGGACATGCGCACCAGGCATGCGTCCGCAAGCGCCGCGGGAACACTCCGGTAGCGCTCGAGAAGCTTGCGAACTGCAGAAGCCTGCTCCGCCAGGTCCATGCCGAGCCGTAGCGCCCCGGATTCCAGAAGCCGCAATACTGCGCTCGATTCCCGCTCCACGGTGCGGAGCAGATGACAAGCCTCGGTGATGACGGGCTCGCAGGTAAGAAACGGCCCCGCAAGCGTCTCGAACTGTTCCTTCGCCCACGCGTGTGCACGGTCGTCACGCGCCAATGCGGCCACCAAGGGCCCCGTATCAAGGAGGATCACACTCCGTGCCATCGCGCCATCGCGTCAGGCGCTATCGGCCCAGGTCTTTGAGATAGCGCGGATTGGAAGAGAGGTCGGGCGGCGTGCCGCGAATACTGCCGATCAGGTCGGCGGCGAGGTCCGCCGGGGTACGCAATCTTGGCGACTGGTCACGCCGGGTAAAGTACTGGGTCATGGCGCGCCGCACGAGCTCCGACTTGCTGACTCGGTCCTGACGCGCGACCCGGTCTATCTCCCGCTCCAACTCCTTCGAAACCTTCACGGTGAGAACCTTCACGTAGCCTCTCCGATCGTAATACCGAATGGCTTGCGATCATACCACGCACGGCACGCGGAGTTGCCCGGGGTCCCCCGTCCGCAGCTGAGCAGGCACACTGCTTTGGGGGGCTGACCGGCCAGAACCGGCCTGAGCGAAGCGCTCACTACCTCTTAGATCCTTGCAGCCCGGGCGGGATATGGTCTCCGATGAAACGGACGACCGAGTACATGCGCCGATCTATGCGCCAATACGGCCGACTATTTGGCGCAATACTTGATTTATGCGCCAAATAAGGTGGTTTATTGGCGCATAAACTGGATTTGCGCCGAACCGTCGATGCCAAAATTGCTTCCCGATGACCTCCTCAAGCGCGTCACGAGCGCACTTGCCGCCGACCCTCAAGGCTTGAGCCTGGCAGAGCTGCAAGAGGCGCTCAAAGGTGTCGTGAGTCGCCGGTCGCTGCAGCGCCGACTGGATGTGTGGGTGCGTTCGGGCGGGATCAAAGCCCAGGGCAACCGTCGGGGCCGTCGATACTTTCCCTCTGGCAACGACACCGTGCCGACAGCTGCCGTCGAAGTGGGATCGGTCAGCGCTTCGGAGCCAGAAGCCGTCACACCAGCCGTCGCCATCTCTACGGCGGGCCGGCAGATCCAGGGTCTCGTTCACAGACCGATCGCCGACCGCACGCCCATCGGCCATCAGCGTGACTTCCTGGAGCGCTATGTGCCGAACGAGACCGAATACCTTCCAAAGAACCTGCAGACGCATCTGGCGGCGTTAGGCCGCACGCCTCACGGACACCGTCCCGCGGGCACGTATGCACGAGACATCATGAACCGGCTGCTCATCGATCTCTCCTGGGCGTCGAGCCGCCTCGAGGGGAATACCTATTCGCTGCTCGACACTCGTGAGCTCATCGAACGTGGCAAAGCCGCTCCGGGCAAGGACGCGAAGGAAACCCAGATGATCCTCAATCACAAGGCGGCAATCGAACTGCTGGTTGAATCTGCCGAAGAGATCGGGCTCAATCGCTACACCGTAACCAACCTGCACGCGCTCCTCGCCGACAATCTCCTCGACGATTCCCGCAACGCAGGGCGACTCCGCACTACGTCGGTTGCGATCGGCGGTACGACATACCTGCCAACAGCGATTCCCCAGCTCATCGAGGAGCTGTTCACGCTGTTGTTAGACAAGGCCGCGGCGATCTGCGACCCCTTCGAGCAGTCCTTCTTCCTCATGGCTCAGCTCCCATATCTGCAACCCTTCGTCGACGTCAACAAGCGAACATCGCGGCTCGCAGCGAACATCCCACTGATCAAAAGCAATCTGGTGCCGTTGTCGTTCGTCGATGTCCCTGAAAAGCCCTACATCGATGGTCTGATCGGAATCTACGAGCTCAACCGGATCGAGCTTCTAAGAGATCTCTACTTGTGGGCCTATGAACGCTCGGCACGCAGATACAAAGCTGGGCGCGACTCGCTTCCGGAACCTGATGCCTTCCGCCTCAAGTATCGGAGCGAGCTCGCCGAAGTCGTACGCCAGGTCGTGCGCGAAAAGATTACGCCAACCGCGGCAGCGCTCGGTCAGCTGGCGAAATCCACGGTCTCGTCTGAAGACCTCGGTCGCTTTACGAAAATTGCTCTCGAGGAGCTCGCAGGGCTGCACGAGGGGAACATTGCGCGATTTCGGCTGCGGCCGTCCGAATTCAAGCAATGGAAGGAAGGATGAGACTCCGGCACTCCGCGGCCAGCATGTTCGCGCAATCGTGCGCATCGGATCGATAGACTCTCTTGATGTGCAGCCTTCCAGAAGGTTGATGCCGGCTATCTGATTCGAACAGATGACCCGCGGTTTACAAAACCGCCGAGGCCGCGCAGTTCTCTGCGCCGATCTCTGCGAGATCTGAGATCGGAACCATGAACGGGTCTGGACGGCAGGTCGAGCGAGAGGGCGCGGGTGCTGGGCGGTGCGGGGCCGGTGTCTCACCGAGCGCGCCGGCAGGCGAAGTTTGCCGCCACATTCGTGCTGTCCGAGCCCTTGTATGCCGCCACCTCGGGGTAGGGGCACAACGGGCGGGTCCGATCGACGCGGCCATCACGCACGCGCGAGGCGATGATCCGGTCCGGCGCGCGGCCGTGCTGCACCCACTGCTCGAGCGCAGTGAGCATCGTGGCTTCGAATTGATCGGTGCCGTCACCCCCGCGGCAATGACCCATCCCCGGGACCATGAAGAGCCGGTAGTCGTTCGCGATACGATTCGCGCCGCCCATTGCGCGCGCGACGCTCCGGTAATAGTTGATGCTGTTGAGCGGTGAGACCCCGGGATCGGCCCATCCGTGGTATTGAATGAGCTTGCCGCCGCGCGCGAAGAAGGGACCGAGGTTCGGGTCGATGTCATTGGCGAGCGCCGCCTCGCTGCGATCGGCGCGCGCCACGGTCTGATCGATGCTCAGCGTGCGATAGTCCCAGTGCGGGTCCTGGAACACCTCGTTGCCGAAAACCCCCGTGGCGAAAGCCCCCGGTGCGGCCGGGGCCGGCCCCGCGCTCCAACCCAATTCCGATCCGGGCATCAGTCCCGGAAAGAGGATCGCGTGCGTTCGGGAATCCCTGAGAGGACCGTAGCTCACGCGCGCCGTCTCGAGTTGCGCCGCGGTGAGACAGTCGGGGCGATCGCCACCTCGGCACTCGAGCGCCTGCAGATCGATGTGGCAGCGCTCGGGGTCCTCGATCACCCCGTCCGTCACGCCGTCGAGCGAATCGCAGGCCTTGAGCACCGCGGCGTGCAGCAGCCGGAGCTTGTCGGGCGGCAGGAAGCTCTTGGCATCTCGAAGCGCCACCTCGTAGTGCTCGAGAGCGACTGCATAAAGATGCGTGGCGTCGTTGGCCGGGGCCCCGGCAATGATGCCGTTGAAGTCGCGCGGAAACCGCTGCGCCTCCGCCAAGCCCTGCCGGCCGCCGGTCGAGCAGCCGCTCCAGTACGAGAATCTCGGCGCATTGCGATAGTAGGCCCGGATGAGGGCCTTCGACTGCACCGTCATCTGGTGCACGGCCCGGTAGGTCCAGTCGATCCACTTCTCGGAATGCCCCAGGGCGAAGCTGGAATCGAACGGGCTGCCTTCGTGGCCGGTGTCGGTCGAGGCGGTGGCGTAGCCTCGCGTGAGCGGCGCAACCATCGCGGGATACGAAATCTCGCCCGCGAACCCGCCATTGCCGACCGCTAGGAACTTGCCGTTCCAGCCGCTCGCCGGCAGCCAGAGCTCGAACCGGATGAGCGAGTCGGGCACGGAACTCACCTGCACGGCGACGCGGCAGAAGGCCGGCAGGTGCTCGAAAGCACTGAGTTCACCAACAGGCAGCGCCGCGGATTGTGGTGCAGGCGGCCGGAAGGCGCCTGCCGCGACGATTTCGGCAGCGGTGATCGTAGTGGCCGGCAATTTCAAGGCGGTGAGGCTGGCGCAGGGTGCAGCGAACGCCGGGGCGGTCGCGAGCAGGACGCTGGCGAACAGGGCAGGTAGCATGACTCTCATTGGTCTTGGCTCCACGGCTCGGAACACGATCAGTTCGTTCGCTTCTTCTTCGCCTCCTTTCGCAGCCACGCGAAGTAGGCATCGAGCACCTTGAGCTCCTTGAGGTTCGGAACCGGGCCGGCATGGGGATGGGTGTCGAGATACATGACTCGCTGCGAGGATGCGCTGAACGTCGGCCAGTGCGGGAGTCTGGGACCGTTCGGGTTGCCCGTCTTAGCGAAGTTCACCCAATAGCTTTGCATTAAGTTCGAGAGCGCCCGACCCTGGGGCGTCGGAACATACAGTCCGAATGGGCTCGGATTGCCGAAGACGTAGCCGACGTCGGCAGCATGAATGGGTCCGAGTGGCAAGTCCGCGGAGCGGGCGGGGTCGAAGTAGTACAGGTATGCCTTGCTGTGGCCTTTCTCCGATTGCAGACGTGCCCAAGCCCAGGTCCCCCACGCCGTGATGCCGGCGTCACGAAAGAAGAGGTCCTCGCTGCTCTGTTGTGCCTGGGTGTCGGTCGCATGAGGGTAGGCCGCGAGAATCTGATCGGCAGACGGGCCGAAGGCTGCGCGGACATGGGCCTCGAACTTCTCTGGCGTCGTTCCCGCGAACTCCGCCCGAACCTCGGGGAAACCGCCCTCGTTGGCGTTCGTGCCGACGAGAATCGGCGTATCGTTAGATCGACCCGTCTGAAAGAGGCCGTACCCGTCCTCCGGGAGAATGTCGCCGTCGAATACCGGCCAAATGTAGGCCGCGTCGGCGCCAAAATCCGACGCCGAATCAAATGCTTTTTCAATCAAATCGGCAGATAACGCGCGGGCGGACGCGATGTCTCGGCCTCCGAGCTTGGCGAGAAAGCGCTCGCCGATATCTTCGGCCGATGCCAGCGATCGGAAGGGCAAGCCCGAGTCGGTAT
>JASHUC010000009.1 GCA_030040235.1 Gammaproteobacteria bacterium
TCCGCTGTGCGTCGGGGCCGAGCGGGTGATGCAGGCGCAGACCCTCGCGCGGGTGGCGCGCGAGCTCGGCACGCCCACGATCGCCCACGGCTGCACCGCCGCCGGGAACGACCAGGTGCGGTTCGAGGTGGCGCTGCGCACGCTCGCGCCCGACCTCGAGGTGCTCGCACCGGTGCGCGACCACGCATTCACGCGCCAGGAAGAGCTCGAGTACCTCGAGAAGCGCCGGCTGCCGGTGCCGCCCTTCGGGGCCGCCTACTCGGTGAACCGCGGCCTCTGGGGCGTCACGATCGGCGGCAAGGAGACGTTGACCTCTCTCGAGAGCATCCCGGAGGAGGCCTGGGTGCTCACGCGCGGTGCCTTCAGCTGCCCGCGCGCGCCGGAGCGGCACGTCATCGCCTTCACGGCCGGGCGTCCGAGCGGGCTCGACGGCCGCCCCCTCGAGCCGGTCGCGCTCATCGAGGCCCTCGAGGCGATTGCCGCACCGTTCGGCATCGGCCGCGGCATCCACCTCGGCGACACGATCATCGGAACGAAGGGCCGGGTGGCATTCGAGGCGCCGGCCGCGGAGCTGCTGCTCAATGCCCACCGCGAGCTCGAGAAGCTCGTGCTCACGGGACGGCAGCAGCGCATCAAGGAGCTCGTCGCTTCGCCCTACGGCGACCTGGTGCACGAGGGGCAGCTGCTCGATCCGGTGTGCCGCGACATCGAGGCGCTGCTCGCGAGCTCGCAGCAGCGCGTGACCGGAGAGGTGCGCGTGCTGCTGCGCACGGGAAGCGCCTTCGTCGAAGGGGTCGATTCGCCCTACTCGCTCATGGCCGCCTCGAAGGGCGTGTATGGCGAGGCGGCGGGGGAGTGGAGCGCGGCCGATGCGCTCGGGTTCTCCAAGATTGTCTCGCTCCCCGGGGTCTTTCACCGTCGTGCGGGTCGCAAGGATTCAGTCGAACCATGAGAACGATCGTCGTGGACAAGATCGCCTCCGTCACGCAGGCCTGCGGCCTGTCGCACGAGGTGCGAATCTCGGCGGACATTCCCTCCGAGGAAGGCGTGGTGATCGTCGTGGAGGTGCTCACGAGCAAGTCCACGTATAACACGCTCGAGCTGACGAGCGGCCGCATGGCGAAGGTCGGCAAGGGCGACATCGTCGTCGGCGCCCTCGGACAGCGCAAGGCGCTGTTCGGCTACTCCGGGCACGTCCCGGCCACGCTCAACGCCGGCGATGTGATCCAGATGCTCAACATCGGCGGGGTGCTCGGGGTGTGCGACTCGGTGACGCCCGACAAGGGCAAGCCCTTCGACTGCCGGGTGCTCGGCGTGGTGCTGCACTTTCCGTATCTCGCCGAGCGCATCGGTGTTCCGGCGCGCGTCGGCTACCGCCCGCTGTCGCACGATGCGAAGCTCGACACGCGCGGGGTGCCCGTGGTCGCGCTCGCCGGCACGTGCATGGAGGCCGGCAAGACCGCCGCCGCCTGCGCGATCGTGAGCCGCATGCGCCACCGGGGGCTCGCGGTCGATGCGTTCAAAGCGACCGGCGTATCGCTGCGACGCGACATTCTGGCGATGGAGGACGCCGGGGCGCGCCAGTCGATGATCTTTACCGACCTCGGCGTGGTGGCGACCACGCGCGAGAACGGGCCTGCCTTGACGCGCACCATGCTCACCGAGCTTGCGACCGCCAAGCCCGATGTGATCGTGTTCGAGCTCGGCGACGGCATTCTCGGGGCGTACGGGGTCGATGCGATTCTCGAGTGCCCGGATATCCGCGGCCAGCTCACGGGCGTGGTGCTCTCGGCCAACGATCCGGTGGCCGCCTGGGGAGGCGTCACGCTGCTGCGCGAGCGCTTCAGGATCGAACCCTGCGTGGTGACGGGGCCGGCGACCGACAACAGCGTCGGCGTCGAGATCATCGAACAGCAGCTCGCGGTGCCGGCGATCAATGCGATGAGCAACGGTGCGGCACTCGGCGACCGGGTGATCGAGTCGATCGGACTGCTCTCGAAGTGTGCCGCCGCATGAGCGCGCGCATCCCGACGGTGGTTCTGGGCGGCAGCGGCTACGTCGCGGGCGAGCTGCTGCGTCTCCTCGGCGCGCATCCGCACTTCGAGCTCGCCGGCGTGCTCTCGGACAGCAAGCCCGGGGAGCCCGTGGCGAGCGCGTTCCCGCACCTGCAGAGCCTCTACGAGGGCATGCGCTTCGCGGGCCGCTCCGCGATCGAGGCGGTGCTCGCGGAGGCGCCGCGCGCGGCGATTCTGTGCGGCGCGCCGCACGGGGTTGCCGCACCGCTCATCGATGCGCTGCTCGGCGTCGCGGAGCGCGCGGGCAAACGCCCGCGCGTGGTCGATATCTCCGCGGACTTCCGTTACCGCTCCGGGGAGGCCTACCGCGCCGTGTACGGGCACGAGCACGGGGCTCCACAGCGAATCGATGAGTTCACCTGTGCGCTGCCGGAGCACCTGGCGCATCTGCCGACGCCGCACGCGGCTCATCCCGGCTGCTTCGCAACGGCGGTGCTGCTCGCCGCCGTGCCGCTGCTCACCCTCGGGCTCACGTCCCCGACGCTGTATGTCTCCGGCATCACCGGGAGCAGCGGCTCGGGACGCAAGCCGGTCGATGGCACGCATCATCCGCTGCGGCACGGGGACGTGTATGCCTACAGCGCGCTCGCTCACCGGCACGTCCCGGAGATCATCGCCTGCGCGCGCGCCGCATCGGGTGTGGAGGCCGACGTGAGCTTCGTGCCGAGCTCCGGCCCCTTCGTGCGCGGCATTTACGTGACCGTGCAGGGCGCGCTGCGGGCCTCGCGCGATTCTGCGAGCATCCTGGGCGCGCTCAAGGAGTTCTATGCGCGCTCGCCGTTCGTGCGGGTGAGCGGCGCGGCGCCGCGCGTGAAGAACGTGGCCGCGAGCAACTATGCGCACCTTTCCGCCGCGGCGAACGGCCGCACCGTCGCTGTCATGTGCGCCATCGACAATCTCGTCAAGGGCGCGGCCGGCGGCGCGCTGCAGTGGCTCAACCGGATGTTCGAGCTGCCCGAGACGGCCGGTCTCACGGCGCCGGCGCCAGGGTGGACCTGAATGACCGCGAACTCCGCTTCGCCCCGCACGCTATCGCCCGCTCCCGCCAGGGAGGTCTTGGCGCGCGTGTTCGCCCAATATCCTCTCGAGGTGGTCTCGGCCGAGGGCGTCTGGCTCACGGGCAGCCGCGGCGAGCGCGTGCTCGATCTTTACGGCGGACATGCCGTCGCGGCACTCGGCTACGGGCACCCGAAGTGGACCCAGGCACTCGCGGAGCAGGCGCGCAGCTGCCAGTTTCAGACGAATGCGGTTGCTCTGGCTGTGCGGCAGCGGGCCGCAGAGCGGCTGGTGCGCTTCGCGGGCCTCGGTCTCGATACGGTATTTCTCGTCAACAGCGGCGCGGAGGCGAACGAGAACGCGCTCAAGATGGCGTTCCGCGTGACCGGGCGGACGCACGTCGCCGCCGTCGAGCACGGTTTTCACGGGCGCACCGCCGCGGCGGGCGCCGTGACCTGGGGCGCCGCCCAGAAATGGTACGGTTTCCCCCGCACGCCCTTCGAGGTGAGCTTCATGCCGCGGGGGGATGTCGCTGCGATCGCTCGAGCCGTGACCGAGCGTACCGCGGCCGTGATCGTCGAGCCGATCCAGGGTCTCGCGGGTGCGTTCGACCTGGGCACGGCCTTCCTCGAGGCGTTGCGCCGCCGCTGCGATCAAACGGGTACGGTTCTCATCTTCGATGAGGTGCAGTGCGGGATGGGCCGCACCGGCCACCCGTTCGCCGCCAATCTGTACGGTGTGACTCCCGACATGCTCACGACCGCGAAGGCGCTCGGAAACGGCTTTCCCTGCGCGGCGCTGCTCATGGGAGACTCGGTCGCATCCGCCGTGAAGCTCGATGCGCTCGGCACGACCTACGGCGGCGGCCCCCTCGCCTGCGCGGCCATCGAGGCGGTGATCGAGGCGATCGAATCCGAGCATCTGCTCGAGCGGGTCCGGCGCGTCGCGGCGTACCTGCGCGAGCGCTGCATCGTGGGGCCGGTGATCGGACATCAGGGCGCGGGCTTGCTCACGGGGCTCACGACCACGCGTCCCGCCAAGGAGATCCAGGCGGCGCTGCTCGCGCGCGGGATTCTCACCGGGACGGCGAGCGACCCGCAGGTGTTGCGCATCCTCGCCCCGTACATCCTCGAGGCGTCCCACGTCGAGCTGCTGCGCGCGGCGCTCGAGGAGCTTCCAGGGTGAAAAGGTTTTTGGATCTCGCGCACTTCGAGCGCGAGGAGATCTTCGGGCTCCTCGAGCTCGCGCGGCGCCTCGAGACGCATCCGGAGCCGCACGCCCTGGCCGGCAAGATCCTGGGGCTGCTGTTCTTCAATCCCTCGCTGCGCACGCTCGCCTCCTTTCAGGCCGGCATGGCGCGGCTCGGCGGAAGCTCCTTCGTCATCGTTCCGGGTCAGGGCTCGTACCGCATGGAGACGCGCCTCGGCGCCGTCATGAACGGGGCCGCCGCCGAGCACGTGCGCGAGGCCATTCCCGTGCTCGCCTCGTACTGCGATGCGCTCGGCATCCGCGCGTTCGGCGAGGGCAAGAGCCTCGCCGAGGATCTCGGCGAGGCGAGCTTCAATGCGATGAGCGAGCTCGTGGACAAGCCGCTCGTCAACCTCGAGTCGGCCGCCAATCATCCCTGCCAGGCGCTCGCGGACTGGAAGACGCTCGATGATTACGGGGTGCCGCGCCGTGGCCGCTTCGTGCTCTCCTGGGCGTATCATCCGCGCGCTCTGCCGCTCGCCGTGCCCGCAGCCGCCGTGCACATGGCGGCCATGCGCGGCATGGAAGTCATCGTGCTGCGGCCGGAAGGCTTCGCGTTGCCGGCAGCGATCATGGACAAGGCGCGGCGCGCGGCCGCCGCCTCGGGCGGCTCGCTACGCGAGACGGCCGAGCGGGACGATGCGCTCGCCGGGGCGCAGGTCGTGTACGCCAAGGAGTGGGCGGCGACCGAGTGCTACGGGGATGCGGAGGCCGACGCGCGGCTCCGCGCGCGGCTCACCGACTGGTGCGTGCGCGAAAGCTGGTTCGTACGCGCCGCGGCGGACTGCCGCCTGATGCACTGTCTGCCCGTACGGCGCAATACCGCCGTGGCCGATGAGGTGCTCGACGGCCCCCGCAGCATCGTGCAGCGCGAGGCTCAGAACCGCCTCAGCGTGCAGATGGCCGTACTCCATCGGATGCTCACCTAGGCAAGCGGGAGGCAGTCACACGTGCTGATGCATAAGGCCGATCAGGCGCTGGCGGTGCGCGCACTCCGGAGCGCCGCGCCGTACGTGCGCCTGTACAAGGGCAAGACCTTCGTGGTGAAGGCGGGCGGCGGAGTCTTCGGGGATCTCGCCACCACCCGCACGTTCATCGAGCAGATCGGAATCCTCCATTACTTCGGGGTGCGGGTGGTGCTCGTGCACGGCGGAGGACCGCAGCTCACCGAGCTGGCCGAGGCGCTCGGGGTGCCGACGCGCATCGTGCAGGGCCGGCGCATCACCGATGAGCGCTCGATCGATGTGACGGCCATGGTGCTCAACGGGCTCATCAACACACGCATCCTCGCGTTGTGCCGCGACCTCAACGTCGACGCCGTGGGCCTGAGCGGCGTCGATGCAGGCCTCGTGCGCGCCCACAAGCGCCCACCGGTGAGACTCGACGGGAGCGAGGAGACCGTGGACTTCGGCTACGTGGGCGACATCGACGGCGTGGATACGACCGTGCTTCGCAAGCTCCTCGACAGCGCGCTGATGCCGGTGGTGAGTCCTCTCTCGGCGGACGAGAACGGTGTGCTCCTCAACATCAACGCCGATACGGTCGCGGCCGAGATCGGCGCCGCGCTCGGCGCGGAGAAGCTCATTCTGTGCACCGCCGCGCCGGGCATTCTCGAGCGCGTGAACGATCCCGGCTCGCTCATCTCCTACACCGATCTCAACGGGCTCGAGCGGCTGCGCCGCGAGGGTTGCATCACCGACGGCATGCTGCCCAAGGCCGCTGCCATCGAGTGCGCGATCCGCGGCGGAGTGCGCCGCGTCCACGTCGTCTCCTATCAGGCCCCGGAAGGTATCCTCGGCGAGGTGTTCACCAACGAGGGCACGGGCACGTTGATCGTCCCCGACGTGAATGCCCTCACCGCTGCGGAGCAGAAGCCGAGCGCGTGGTCCGCCCCCTGAGGACATGAGCAGGCTCTGGGACAAGGGCGCCGCGCTCGATGACCGTGTCCTTCAGTACACGGCGGGCGATGATCCCGTGCTCGACCAGCGCCTCGTAGGCTACGACGTGCGCGCCTCCATCGCTCACGCGCAGATGCTCTGCGACCGGCAGCTGCTCGCGCGCGCCGACCTCGAGGCGATCCGCACCGGCCTCACCGCGCTCGCGGACGAGCACGCGCGCGGCCTGTGGCGCATCGAGCTTGCCGATGAGGACGGACAGACCGCGCTCGAGCGGCGCCTCACCGAACGGATCGGACCGCAAGCGGGGCGCATCCATCTCGGCCGCTCGCGCAACGACCAGGTGCTCGCCGCCTTGCGCCTGTACCTTCGCGATGCGGTCGGCGGGCTTGCCGCAGGGGCAGAGCGCGTGTCCGAGGCGCTCGATGCGCTCGCGGCGCGCCACCCCGGCACGACGCTGCCCGGCTACACGCACATGCAGCAGGCGATGCCGAGCACGGTTGCGCTCTGGGCGGGAGGTTTTGCGGCGGAGATCCGCGACGATGCGGCGAGCCTGCGCGCGGTAGGGCGCCGCATCGGAAAGAATCCGCTCGGCTCGGCGGCGGGTTACGGCACCCCGGGCCTGCCGATCGATCGCGCCGCGACCACCCGGGAGCTCGGGTTCGAGAGCACGCACGAGCCCGTGACGGCGGTGCAGCTCTCGCGCGGCAAGGCCGAAGCGCAGCTGCTCTTCGAGCTCACCCTCCTCATGCAGGATGCGGGCCGGTTCGCATCCGACGTCGTGCTCTACACGACGAGCGAGTTCGGCTTCATCGAGCTCGAGGAGGCCTTCACGACCGGCTCCTCGATCATGCCGCAGAAGCGCAACCCCGATGTCTTCGAGCTGGTGCGCGCACACGGCGCAGCCGAGCAAGCCTGCCTCACCGAGGTGCTCGCCGTCGTGGCGAAGCTTCCTTCGGGCTACCAGCGCGATCTGCAGCTCATCAAGCCGCCGCTGTTCCGGGGTATCGATCTCGCCGCCCGCACGCTCGAGATCCTGCCCCCGGCCATCGGCGCCATCGCGTTCCGCGCCGATCGCATCGCGCTCGATCCGGCGATCCACGCAGCCGAGGAGGCGTACGCACTCGTGGTCGCGGAGGGCATTCCGTTCCGTGAAGCGTACCGGCGCATCGCGCAGAAGCTCAAACGTTGAGCTCCGGGAGCCTGCGCATGCAATCGACAGCCACCGCTGCGATCCGGCGCTCCAGGCGCAGCGCCGCCGTGTGTCTCGGGATGGCGCTCGCGCTGGCTGCGGCAGGCTGCGGCCAGAAGGGGCCGCTCTATCTTCCGGAGCACAAAGCCAAAGTCCTCACGAGCGCCTCGTCCTCGAGCTCGGCGGCGGGCGCGGGTTCGAGCGCGTCTTCGAGCTCGTCCTCGAGCTCCTCATCGAGCGGCGCCTCGTAGCGCTCCGCGGCGGGCGGGATCGGGTCGACCTCAGCGATGCACCGCACCCGACTCGTCTAACATATCCCACGATGAGCGCTCCTCCTCCCCTGGTTCTCGTCGACGGCTCCTCTTATCTCTATCGAGCCTTTCACGCGTTGCCCGCACTTTCGAACTCGCGAGGCGAGCCGACCGGAGCGCTGCTCGGCGTCGTGAATATGGTGCTCAAGTTCATGAAGGAGCAGCACCCCGAGCGCATCGCGGTGGTGTTCGATGCCTCCGGGCGCACTTTTCGCGACGAGCTCTTCGCACACTACAAGGCGCACCGGCCGCGGATGCCCGATGACCTGCGGGCGCAGGTCGAGCCCCTGTTCGCGATCCTGCGGGCCCTCGGGTTACCGCTCATCCGCATCGAGGGCGTCGAGGCGGACGATGTGATCGGCACCCTGGCGTGCCGAGCCGCGCGCGCAGGCTTCAAGGTTCTCATCTCGACGAGTGACAAGGACATGGCGCAGCTCGTCGACGGCTCGAT
>JASHUC010000113.1 GCA_030040235.1 Gammaproteobacteria bacterium
AGACGAGCAGCTCCATCGCCTGATTGAAAGCGGGATTCCCGCCGGCCGCGACGTACGTCTTGGTCGTCTGGCGCTCGAGCACGGTTCGCTCGGCACGGCGCACCGCCTCCAGCACCGGCGTCTCGCCCTTCGGATCGCGATACACGCCGACACCGAGATCGACCTTTGGGGGTGGGCGTCCGCTCGAAACGCGGCCATGAGCCCCAGAATCGTATCCTCCGTCACGCGCTCGAGCCGCTCGAACATGGTCTCTCTCCTTGAAGTGGACCGAAGCGTAGGGTGAGTCCGGAGGGCAACGCAAGAACCGGAGCGGAACCGCAAAAACCCGAGCACGATGCCGCACAACCCGCCACACTACGGGGCCCTCGTGAACGCGTTCCGCGCCAACCGGCGCCCTCCGGGGTGAGCGTTCTCGAGCCCTGGAGCAACCCACAACGCCGACTCTCGAGGTGCTCTCGTGATACGACATTTCTCCGCGGCCGGCCGCGCCGGCCGCATACTGCCTATTGCCCTTGCCATGGTGCTCGGGGCGATGCTGAGCGCAGGCGCGCAGGTGCGTGCCCAGCAAGGCACCGCGCCGGGCGCATCGCACCAGAAGGCGAAACCCGGCGCAAGCGATAGCGCTGACGTGAAGGCGCAAGGCAGCTACAGCCTCGGCGTGCTGCTCGGCATGCAGCTGCACAAGGCAGGTCTTAGCGCGAACGCCGTGTCCTTCGAGAAGGTGCTGCAGGGACTGAAGGATGTGACGAGCGGCAAGGTTCAGCCCTCGGAGCAGGATAGCGACCACGTCCGGGCGCTGCTGGTGCAGAGTCAGTCCGCCGCGGTCGCGACCAACAAGGCCGCGGCGCGCAAATTCCTCGCCGAGAACGCCAGGCGGCAAGGCGTGAAGACCACCTCGAGCGGCCTTCAGTACAAAGTACTGAGCGCGGGCAAGGGCGCTTCGCCTCACGCGACGGATCAGGTGACCGTCAACTATCGCGGGATGCTGCTCGATGGGACGGAGTTCGACAGCTCCTACAAGCGAGGCCAGCCCGCTACGTTCCCTGTGAACGGGGTGATCCCGGGCTGGACGGAAGCCCTGATGATGATGAAGCCCGGCGCCAAATGGGAGCTGTACATTCCGCCCGAACTCGCCTACGGCGATAACCCGCCGCCGCAGATCGCTCAAGTCATCCCGCCGGGCTCCTTGCTCAAATTCCAGGTGGAGCTGTTGAAGGTCATGCCGGCCGGCGCCGGCAGCGCGCAACCCCGCATTGGCGGCGGCGGCGCTCACTGAGGGCGCGCCTAGCGCCGGGCGGCTTTCTCCAGGGGATGCGGCTCGGCCACTGCGGCGAGCAGCAGCTCGACGAGTTCCGCATCCCAGATCTGCTGCTCGGCGCCTTTCTCCGTCACGGCGGGCGCCTGCAGGCATGCGAGAAGCAGGGCGCATGCGGCGTCGGTGTTGCGCAACGCGAGCGAGCCGTCGCGCTGGCCCTTGATCAGGAGCCGCTTGAGCCGCGTTCGAATCATGAGGTCGCGCTCCCGCAGTCGCCGCTGCTGGGGTCCGGGTAGCTCCTCTGCCGGGTGGAAGGAGAGGAGAGAGCCGCGCTCGCGGCGAGTCTCGAACGCGGCGACGAGGAAGGCGGCGACCTTGTCGAGCGCGTTACCTGGGGCGGTTTCCGCGCGAAGCAGCGCATCCTCGAGCCCCTGCGCCGTGCGCGAGTAGCATTCCTCGAGCAGCGCCGGCACATCATCGAACCACCCGAACGCCTGTCCGGCGTTCGGATGGCCGGTTTCCTCGACGATCATCGACCAGCGCACGCTCGCTGCGCCGCGTCGCGCGACCACCCGGGCCACGGCATCGACCACGGCCGAGCGCGACGGAAGCATCCGGCCCCCTTGCGGGGTGCGCGTGTCCGGCTGCGTTTCCCGAGTGGCGGTCATCGAAGCTCTCAGCGGCGAACGATATGCGCACCCTCGTTTGAAAAGTTGGAGCGTGTCCGAGTCGTGGTCCCGGTCGGGAGAGGGGTTTCCGATCCAATAGCCCAATGACACGGACACGCTCCTTCCCAGGCACTGCAACGGCTGTGCCAGCCCCTGGCGCGTGTCTTTCGCGGCACTCGAGCCTGCTGGGCCCGGCGATTCCGGCAACGTTGGTGCGGGCCGCAGCCTGGCGCACACGATCAGTGCAGCGAAGGCGGCCTCACCCCGGCTCCACGCTCGAGAGCGGCCGTGCAACTTCCTCGAGCGGCTTGCGCTCCGCCGCCACTCCGAGCCAGGCCTCCACGGCGGCCGCCACGAGCATCAGCGCCGCGCCGAACCCATAGCCGCCGGCGATGGCGCCCGGCTGCCCGGTGCCGATCAGCTCCCCGAAGATCCAGGGCGCGGCGACACCGCCGAGAGCGGTACCGAAGGCGTAGAACACCGCGATCGCGAGCGCACGCACCTCGAGCGGAAAACTCTCGCTCACGGTGAGGTAGGCGCTGCTCGCGGCGGGTGAGGCAAAGAAGAACACGGCCGTGAAGGCGAGCGTCAGGGTCGCAGCGCCCAACGCGCCGCCCGTGAAAGCGAACGCCGTCAACGCGAGCAGTACTCCCGAGGCCGCGTACGTCGCCGTGATCATCGGCCGGCGGCCTCGAGTGTCGAACAGCCAGCCGAGGACGAGGGGTCCTATGAAGTTGCCGATCGTGAACGGCACCAGATACAGCCCGACCTCGTCGGAGCGCACGTGGAAGAAGCGCTCGAGCACCAGGGCGTGCGTGAAGAAGATCGCGTTGTAGAAGAATGCCTGCGCCGACATGAGCACGAGCCCGAGCGCCGCGCGCCGCGGATAGAGACGAAAGAGCGTGACGGCGACGAGGAAGGGCCCGATGGGCTCGTGATGCGCGCGCAGCCTCATGCGCGGCAGCGAGGCGGTCGAAGCGGGCTCGGCCTCGCCCGCGCGCCGCTCGATGGCGCTCACGGTCTGCTCGGCCTCGCTCTTGCGTCCATGCAGCACGAGCCATCGCGGGCTCTCCGGCAGCGAGCGCCGGAAGGTGAGTATGACGAGTCCGAGTGCCGCGCCGATCCCAAACGCCACGCGCCAGCCCACATCGGCCGGAAGCCGTCCCGGAGCGAGCAGTAAGGGCGTTGCGAATGAGGCGAGCAGTGCCCCGAGCCAGAAGCTGCCGTTGATCGCGAGATCGGTTCGGCCGCGATAGCGGGCCGGCACGAACTCCTGAATGGCAGAGTTGATCGCGGTGTACTCCCCCCCGATGCCGCAGCCCGTCAGGAAGCGAAACAGCGCGAACACGAAGAAGCTGCCGGCGAGCGCGCTCGCAGCCGTCGCCGCCACATACAGCCCGAGCGTGATGAAGAACAGCCGCTTGCGTCCCCACGCATCCGTGAGCCAGCCGAAAAGCAGCGCTCCGAGTACCGCACCGGCGAGATAGGCGCTCGCTGCGCCCCCCACTGCCGCATCGCTCAGATGCAAGCTGGGGCTTGCCTTCAACGCTCCCGAGATCGACCCGACGAGCGTCACCTCGAGCCCATCGAGCACCCAGGTGATTCCGAGGGCGAAGACGACCAGCGAGTGGAAGCGGCTCCAGGTGAGCCGATCGAGACGCGCGGGCACGTCGGTCTCGATCACCTCTTCGGCCGCGATGACGGGCTGCGCGTCCATCGGCCGCACCTACGCCGCAAGAAGCGCTCCCGCTCGCGCTCGCGCCGAGATCACAGACAGACGCTCGAGCTGCTGAAGGCGTGAGCTCGCTCCTCAGAGCGGGGCCCTCTTCAGGGCGCGACGTTGAGCATCTGCACGAGCGCGGTCCCGTCCGGTGCCGTTCGCGCCGCTCCCATGACCTTCGCGCCGGGTTTGAGAAGCGAAGCGCGGCCCTGCCCGATCACCGTGATATGGGTGACCGGTGAGACGCCGATCTCCTGAGTGCCGCCCTTGTAGGAGATCTTGAGCACGACGCCCGAGGCGCTGCCCGTCGAGGTGAGTACTCGGCCGTTCGTCATTCGCGAGACATCACCGTTCGTCATGGTGGTGTCGGAACGTCCACCCCAGGGGTAGTGACCCTCTCCCGTCCCGCGCATGCTCCGCGGAAAGATATGGCATTCGGTTGCGTAGAGGCTGCTGCCCTTGGCAACGGCAGTGCAGCCGACGAACTGTCCGGAGGCGAGGTCGGAGAGCGTCCCGGTACGGGTCGTCATGATGTTCGCCGAGGCGGCAAGCTCGTACGTTGCGGTGGTGCCGCCCGGTCCCTGGAGTTTGAATTCCTTCCCGTCCACCCGAACGACGGTGCCCGCAAAGCGGGTCAGGCCCTGCAGCGGGTTGGCCGGGGGAGCTTGGGCAAAGGCGGACACGGCCAGTAGCGCGCCGCACGCGCCGAAGAGAAGGATGCTTGCTCGCATGGGCAGGATCTCCGCACGATCCGGCCGAGCCGGGGGGGGTCGAGATTCTACGCTGAGATGCGCCTGCTTGGCCTTAATCCGGCTCCGAGCCCGAGGTTCCGGTATCCTCGCGCTACGCGCCGCGGCCTCGTGAGGATCTTCCATGACGAGAAAGATCGAAACGCTCTTCACCGGTGGATCGTTCTTCGAGGGCGCGCGCTGGCACCAGGGACGCTGGTACGTCTCTGATTTCTATCAGCACCACGTGCTCGCCGTCGACGAAAAGGGCGGCGTCGAGGAGATCATGCAGGTGCCCCAGCAGCCCTCCGGACTCGGCTGGCTGCCGGACGGCTCGCTGATCGTCGCCTCCATGCGCGACCACAAGCTCCTGCGCCGCCAGGCAAACGGGGTGGTGAGCGTGCACGCGGACGTGTCCGCATTCTGCGGCGGCTGGTTGAACGATATCGTGGTGGACGGACTCGGACGCGCCTGGTGCGGCAATTTCGGCTACGACCACTTCGCCGGCGAGCAGCCGCGCACGACGAACATCATCCGGGTGGATCCTGACGGCACGGCGGCAGCGGCGGCGAGCGAGATGAAGTTTCCGAACGGCGCGGTGGTCACGCCCGACAACCGGACCTTGATCGTCGGGGAGACGACCGGTGCGCGCTACACCGCATTCATCATCGCAGATGATGGGACGCTCGAGAAGCGCCGCATCTGGGCCGCGCTGCCCGATCTGGTTCCCGATGGATGCTGCCTCGATGCGCAAGGACACATCTGGTCCGCCGATCCCCATGAGTCGCGGGCGCGGCTGATCGCAGAAGGCGGCCGGGTGATCGACGAGATCCGCACCCCTTCGGGGATGGCGCCGTTCGCATGCATGCTCGGAGGAGCCGATGGGCGAACGCTGCTCCTCGCCTGCTCTCCGCCGGGAATCGGCGCCGGCCGCGAGGGCAAGAGAGACGGCTGTCTCTTCACCACGCGCGTCGATGTGCCGCACGCGGGCTACCCCTGAGGGCAGCTCGTGCGCTCTCACGTGGTCGAGTCGAGCTCCAGGGCCGCCGGTCTTCTCACCACCCGCGAGAGCACCACGTAGTAGAGCACCCCGAGCGCAAGCCAGGCGAGGCCGAGAACCTTGGCTTTGATGTCCATCTCGTAGAGCACATAGGCGATCACCGCGAAGCCGGCGACGGGGCAGAGCAGGTATCGGATCCAGTTGCGGCTGCGCCGGCGCCGCACGTAGTGGTTCACGACCGAGGCATGCAGCAGCAAAAACCCGCTCAGCGCACCGAAGTTGACGATGCGGGTGAGATCGCTGAGGTGGGCCGTGAAGAGCCCGCTCACGATGAGGGAGACGAGCGCGACGAGCAAGGTACTGTTGTACGGGGTCTTGTACCGCGGATGGATGCGGGCGAGAAAGCGCGGCAACTTCCCATCGCGTGCCATGGCAAAGAGGATCCGGGAGACCGCAGCCTGCGCCGCCATGGCATTGGCGATGCCCGAGGCGAGCGCGTTGGCCACCACGATGGTGATGCGCAGCCAGTTGCCCCCGGCGCGCTGGCAGACCTCGTAAAAGGCCGTATCAAGCGATGAGAAATGCATGCCCACCGCGAGATCCGCGGCAAGCCACGTCTGCAGCATGAAAAGCGACCCGACGAGGGCGAGCGCGATGAGCGTCGCCCGGCCGACGTGGCTCGCAGCGCCGCGATTCTCCTCGGCGAGCGTGGAGATCCCGTCGAAGCCGAGAAACGAGAGCACGGCCGTCGAGGTGGCACCGGCGACGGCGGCGAGCGAGAAGGCTGCAGGATTGTAGAGGGGACCGAGCGTCACTCGGCCCGCGCCCGTCCCATTGGCGAGTGCCAGCGAGCCGATGGTCACGAACACCGCCAGCGTCAGCAGCTCGAAGGCGAGCAGGTAAAAGTTCACCCGCGCCGTGAAGGCGATGCCGACCAGATTGACGGCTGCGTTGAAGGCGATGAAGCCGACGAGCCACATCCAGGCGGGCACGGCCGGCACGAGCGCGTGCATCGCGATGACGCTCACGACATAGCAGAGCGCGGGGATGAGGATGTAGTCGAGAAGGATCAGCCAGCCGGCGAGGAACCCGGCGAACTCGTGAAGCCCGCGTTGCGCATACGTGTAGACCGACCCTGCAACCGGGAAAGCGCGCGACATGCTCGCGTAGCTCAACGCGGTGAACAGCATGCCGATGAGCCCCAGCAGATACGCAAGCGCCACCATGCCCTGCGAGTCGTGCCAGACGAATCCGAAGATCGCGTACGGCGCGATCGGCACCATGAAGATCATGCCGTAGACGGTCAGATCGAGCGTCGAGAGGCTGCGCGCGAGCTGCTCGCGATACCCGAATGGCTCGACCTCGGACATGGGGGCGCTACGGTACCACGGGCAACAGAACGGCACTCGCCTCGCGCGCCGAGCGCAGCACCGTGATCGTCGCCTTCCTGAAATCGGACGGCTGCGGCGCGAGCGGATTTTTCACGTAGGTCTGCGGATTGCGGTCGTAGAGCGGAAAGAGGGTCGATTGGATCTGCACCATGATCCGATGGCCCGGCAGGAAGAGGTAATTCTGGTTCGGCAGCGTGAAGCGGTAGTGCTGCGGCTTGCCGGACGGTATCGGCGCGGGGTGCTCGAAACTCAGCCGATAGCGGCCGCGAAAGATGTCGATGCCGATCGGCAGCTCGTAGCCCCCGAGCTCCGGCTGCGCGGGATACTGCGGCGGATACACATCGATCAGCTTCACCACGAAATCGCCGTCGGTACCGGTCGTCGTGGCGATGATGTCGGCCACGGGCGCCCCCTCGATCCTCACCGGCGCGGTGAGCGGTGGGGTCTCGTAGCTGAGAACGTCCGGGCGGCCGTCCACGAAGCGCTGATCGTGCACCAGCCAGGTCTGCCAGGCCGCGTGATCCGAGAAGCGGACCGGCCGCGGCAGATAGGGAACCGGCTTCGCCGGGTCCGAAACGTATGAATCCCCCGCGCGCGCCTCGGCCGGCTTCTCGAACGAGAGTCCGAAGTCCGCCCGCAGATAGAGCGGCTGCAGCGGGTGGGCGCAGCCCCGCTCACAGGCGAGCGGCCAATCCTCGAAGCCCTGCCAGCGGCTTTCGGCGGGACTATAGACGATCACGCGCGAGAGATTGGCCGGAGGGCCGTTCTTCAGATACTGATTGAAGAAGGGCATGACGATATCGTGCCGGAACTGCTCGGCCGTATCGCCGGGCCATTTGAGCACCCCGATGTTCCACCCGAAGTGATTGGCCTGGCTGTGATACCAGGGCCCGAGCACGAGCCAGTTGTTCGCCTCGTGCCCCACGGCCTTCAACGCGAGCCAGGAGTGATTCGCGCCCCACATGTCCTCCTGATCCCACAGTCCCTGCTCCCAGAGCGTCGGCACAGTCGAGGGGTGCGCCGCAACGAGCTTGTCGAGCGCCTGATCCTGCCAGAACGCATCGTAGGCCGGGTGCGCCATCATCTTCTGCCACCACGGCAGTTGATCGAGACCGTTGGCCGCGGCATAGGCGGCCGGGGAGCCGGCCTCCAGGAAGGTCTGGAAGTCATCGTATGCCGGGCGCGGAACGGCGGCGCCTGAGCCCTTCTGCTCGGTCTGTTCGGCGAAGTAATCGAAGTTCGGTTCGCGCATGGCGCCGTAGTGATACCAGTCATCGCCCATCCAGCCGTCCACCATCGGGCTTTCCGGCACTGCGGCTTTGAGCGCCGGATGCGGATCGAGCAACGCCATCACGACCGTCCAGCCTTCGTAGGAGGAGCCGAACATCCCCACCTTGCCGTTCGACTCCGGGACGTGCTTCACCAGCCAGTCGATCGTGTCCCAGGCATCCGTCGAGTCGTCCGTAGAGGTGTGATTGAGCGGACCGCGCGGCGGGCGCGTCATCACGTACACGCCCTCGGAGCGGTACTTACCGCGCACGTCCTGGTACACGCGAATGAAGCCGGCGCGCACGAAGTCTGAATCGGTCTCCCCCAGCAACGCGAGCATCGAGGGATTGTCGTTCGAGACCCTCTCGCTCGCGTCGTACGGGGTGCGCGTCAGGACCATCGGCGCATCGTGCGCGCCCTTGGGGATGATGATGATGGTGTAGAGCTTCACCCCGTCGCGCATCGGGATCATCACCTCGCGCTCGAGATAATCGTTCTGTGCGGTGGGCTTTGCGAAATGGGGCGGAATGTCCCCGGGCGGCGCGGTTGCGCCAGGGTAGGCGGCAAGCGCCGCCCACAGGCCGAGCGCGGCGAGCGCCGCGAGCTTTCCAGCCGTTTCAAAGAGCGACATGGCGAACCTCGATGTCCGATGGGGGGCGGTACTCGCGGGACCCGTCTAGAGCTTTGCGAGCATCCGCTTCAGCGCAAAGTGGCGGTAACTCTCGAGCGCCAGCGAGCGCAGCTCACCCTCGCTGTGGCTCCGCGACACATCGAGCGCGATCCAGCCGTTGTGGCCGAGATAGGCCGGGATCTCGCAGCGCGGATCGCTCTTCATGATCATCTGCCCCTGGAGCCCGACCCAGAATGCCGCCCGCCAGCGCCCGTCGTAGCAGTACGCCTGCGCAAAGACGCGCTTGCCGGCACGCCACACGGGCTGTCCGAACTGCACACCTTCGGAGGTTTCCGGCAGGCCGAGACAGATCTTGCGCAGCGCCGCCAGGATCCGCTTGCCGCGCGGCGTGTTCCGGGGATCGACATCGGCGGCCGTGATCCGCCCTTTGGGCGCCGGCGCATCGACCGCCGGGCGCTGCCCGGCAAGGCGCGGTGGCGCTACATGGTCGTAGGCCCTGCGCACGAGCTCGATGACCTGCTTCCAGGCGATCCCGCGATCGAGGCGCACGCCGAGCCAGCCGCGGGGCCCGACGTACGGGGGCACGAAGAAGTGCTTCGGCTCGGCACGCACGTACGAGTCCGAAAGCCCGCCGGGCACGTTGAGCCACAACGCGATTCGGCCGTCGCCATGGTGGTTTTCCGCGTAGGTGGCGAAGGTCCTACCCCCGCTCAGGCGGAAGTCCCACATGCCGTGCGAGCGGGTTTCCTCCGTCTCCGCGAAGGCGGTACCGAGGCGTCGAATCGCCGCTTCGAGCTCGTTTGCCATAAGGTGTACCGGTGCGACCGGTGCAGGACCGTTCCCCTGCGCGATCATACAACTTAGAATCGAGACGCCGCTGCAGCGGGGGCCGGAACGTGAATATCCGCCGTGTCGGTGTCATCGGTCTCCTGATGGGCGTTTGGGCCTGGCCGGCCGCCGCCGCGGATCACTGTACGCTCGAGAGCTTTGCAGAGCTCCCCGTCACCATGGAAGGTCTGCGACCCATCGTCGTCGCGCAGATCGACGGCGTCGAGGCGCGCTTCATCGCCGACAGCGGCGCTTTCTGGAGCACCCTCACGCCCGCGGCAGCGGCGGAATTCAAGCTTCCGATCAAACCGTTACGCCTGCCGGCCACCGGAAGCCGGCTCGGCTTTGGGGGCCCCACCATCTACTTGAGCGGAGTCGGCGGACGCTACACGGCCTCGGTCGCGACCGCTCAAACGATCACCCTCGCGCGGTACACCCTTCACCGCGTCGAATTCGTGGTCGGCGGCACCGACGTGGGCGGCGGAGCCGTCGTGGGCCTGCTCGGACAGAATCTGATCCGAGTCGCGGATGTCGAGTACGACCTCGCGCACGGGGTGATCCGGTTGATCAAGCCCGTCGGCTGCGCAAGACGTGCGCTCGCATACTGGGCGAGTCCCTCCGATCAGATTGGTGTCGTGACCATCGATGAGCCGACGCCGCTGCGCCCCTCGCCCATCGGCTCTGCCTTCGTGAACGGAGTGAAGGTACGCGTGGACTTCGATACCGGCACGCCCATGTCGATGCTGTCGCTGCGGGCTGCCAGGCGGGCCGGCATCACGCCCGACACTCCGGGCGTTCAACCGGCAGGCACAACGTTCGGGCTCGGTCCCAACGCGACGAAGGTCTGGAGTGCGCCCGTCACGAGCTTCGCGATCGGCGGTAACGAGGAGATCAAGAATACGCGCCTCCTGATGACCGATTTCAAACTCGGCGACATCGACCTGCTGCTCGGTGACGACTTCTTTCTCTCGCACCGGATCTACATCGCGTACGGTCAAAGCAAGCTCTACTTCACGTACGGCGGCGGTGCGGTGTTCAAGCTCGGCTCGACACCGGTGATTCAAAGCGCGCAGCAACCCGCACCCCCCGGTACGGCCCCGCCCGCGGGAACGGCCCCGCCCGCGGGAACGGCCCCGCCCGCGGGAACGGCCCCGCCCGCCGGATCCGCCGCCGCGCCCGGCCAGTTTGCCGACCAGCCGGCCGATGCGGCTGGATTCATGAGGCGCGGGACCGCCTACGCGGCGAGGAAAGACTTCAAGGACGCGCTCGCCGACCTGCTGCGTGCGTGCGAGCTCGCGCCGCAACAGCCCGACTATTTCTTCGAGCTGGGGCGCATCGAGTCGCAGGTTGGACAGCACGATCAGGCGATCGATAGCCTCAGCAAGGCCCTGAGACTCGAGCCCGATGACGTCGCGGCGCTGCTCCTTCGGGCGCAGCTCACGCACTCCAAGGACGATCTGAATACGGTCGACCGGCTGCTCTCGCCCGCGGACAACCTGCGCCTGCAGGTCGCGGCTCTCTACACCCAGAACGGCGCCCCCGATGCCGCCATTCACCAGTACGATCTGTGGATTCGATCGCACCCGGACGACGCGCGGCTGCCGGACGTCTTGAACGCGGGTTGCTGGATCCTGGCGGAAAACAACCGCGACCTCGAGCAGGCGCTCAAGGACTGCAACGCTGCGCTGCGTCTGCGACCCCGGACTGCAGCCTTTCTCGACAGCCGCGGGCTCGTGCAACTGCGCCGCGGGGACCTCGATCGGGCGATCCGGGACTACGATGCCGCGCTTGCGCTTCGGCCGCGCATGCCCACCTCCCTCTACGGACGCGGACTTGCAAAGCTGCGCAAGGGCCTGCAGTCCGCCGGACAGGCCGATCTCACCGCCGCGACGGCCGTGCAGCCGCAGGTCGCCGCGCGCTTCGCCCGGATGGGGCTCGCGCCCTGACGGGCGGGTCGTGCCTCGAGGCAACTCGAACCGCATCGGCGTGCAGTGTAGGCTTGGCGGCGGGATCCTTCGCGACCTGGGGGTTTCGGTATGCGCTCGGTTTGTCTGTCTGCTTGTCTGATGGCCCTGCTGATGACTACCTCGGCCTGGACCGTGGGTGCCGAGACCCAGGGCTCCACCGAGTCCTCGCCGGAGGCCGCGGCGCTCGCCCGCAGCGGGGTGGAGGATGCCGGGCGGAAGGATTTCAAGGACGCCCTGGTCAATCTCCAGAAGGCGCGTGAGCTTGCGCCCCGCGAGCCCGATTACGTCTACGAGATCGGCTATGTGCAGTGGCAAAGCGGCCACCCCGACCTTGCGTTGCAGTCGTTCAACCAGGCGCTCGTGCTCAACCCGAATCACATACCCGCGCTCCTCGGCCGCGCACGGCTGAACTCCAAGGACCCGGCACGCGCCAAGGCAGATCTCGACACGATCGACCGGGTCGCCGATCCCGGCGACGACGCGCGTCTGGACGCGGGGTTGATGTACGAGGCGATTGGAGAGTTAGCCCCGGCGATCCATCAGTACGATCAGTGGCTGGCCACTCACGAGCAGAATCCCCGCCGCGTGCTCGCCCTCGATGCGCGCTGCCGAGCCAGCGGCGAAGCGAACCAGGATCTCGACCAAGCACTCAAGGACTGCAACGACGCGCTGCAGCAGCTGGCGAGCACTACGAATGTCGCCCGCCCCGAGCTCTCCGATCAATTCATCCATGTGCGCGCGCAGCCCAATCCCGATATCCTCGGCAGCCGCGGTTTGGTCTGGCTGCGTCGCGGCGAGTACGATCGCTCGATCAAGGACTATGACGGGGCGGTCGACGGCCGGCCGAAGACCTCCGAATACCGCTTTGCACGCGGACTGGCAGAGCTGCGCGCGGGGCGGAAGGGCAAGGGACAAGCCGATATCAAGGCCGCCACCGCCATGCAGCCGGATGTTGCCGCGCGCTTTGCGGCGTGGGGACTCAAGCCGTGAGGCGAGGAGGCTTGCTCCTCACGCTCCTTCTGACTAGCCTCGCTAGCGTCGTGCAGGCACAGGTCGCTCCGACTCCGGCCCCCGATCAGCTCGCGATGCTGAAGAGCACCGATCCCGTCCTGGCCCGCAACAAGCGCTTCGTCTTCGATTTCTGGCGCATCGTGTTCGAAGGCGGCCACATGGATCAGGCTCCCAAATACATGGCGGAGAGCTACATCCAGCACAATCCCAACGT
>JASHUC010000114.1 GCA_030040235.1 Gammaproteobacteria bacterium
AATGGGCTCGCACTTCTGCGGGACTGGGCACTGCCCAACTTCTACTTTCATGTCGTTACTGCCTACGACATCCTGCGCCATAACGGTGTGGAGGTAGGCAAGCTCGACTTCCTCGCCGAGATGCACCGCTACATGACTCACTGACATAATCGGAGGCGCCCGGCCGCTCCGGGGCGGGGCGTGCTTGCCGTGGAGCGGAACGCGAGCACAATCACGGTGGCATCGCCACCGTCCTGACACGCTATGATGCTCTGACAGCGGAGCGGACATGGGCTCGCTCGGCTGGGGTCTCGCAGCTGACCGACCGACCTGGGACACACGTTTGTCAACGCCCCACTTCAATCCGTCCCCGGACGCTCAATCGAGCGGGCCCGCCACCACGGAGTCGCTGGGGTGGCAGCTGCGTGCCGCCCTGCCGCCGCTGCGGCTGCATTCGCTCTCCGTGTACGACCTCGAAGGCGAGGTGCTGTGGCTGTCCGAGGGCGCGCTGGGGCCCGACGAGCACAACCTGGTGATCGAGGCGCTCGCCTCGCTCGGAGACGATCCCTCGATTGCCTATCGGGAGGATGAGCTCGAGGACGGTCGTGCTGCCGTGCTCCTTGCGGCCCGATCGCCCCGGGCGGGGCTCGCCGGGATCGTCATGATCCTGGTGGATTCGAAGTCGCTCGCCGCCGGCAGTCTTGCGGCGCGCGTGCTCGTCCCGCCGGTGCACGGCATTCTGGAGCGTCTGGCGGTGCTCCTGTCCGCAGAAGCGAGCGGCTCCGCCGCGAGCTCGAACTCGAGCGCGAGCGCGAGCGTAGGCTCGCAGACGCGCACCGGCGCGGGCGCCTCTTCCAGACTCGCGCTCGAGCCGACCACCGTCGATGAACTGCTGACGGTGCAGGTCGCCAAGGAGCCGCCCCGCGGCGAAGACCTCCCGGCGAGCACCGCGACGGGCGTATGGCGCGCGCTGCCGGCAAACGGGGGCACCGGCCAGTGGCCGGCCCCTCTCAGCCCCTCCAGCAGCGCCGAATGGCGTGCGCCGCCGAGTCCCGGCGCAACCGGAGTTTCGGGCGCACCCGCTGCGGCGGTCGCGAAAGCTGCGCCGAGCCCTGTCGTGGGCGTGGCAGAGACCAGCGTTCAAGAATTCCTCAGGTTGCGCTCCGGCACTCGAACGCGGCGGTACCTCGTGTTGCCCGGCTCGAGCATCGAGGCCACCGGCAACACCGCCGTGAATGGCGTGCTGCTCGAGAGTGCGGCCCCCCCGAGCGGGGCCGTACGGATGCTCGCCACGACGCTGAAGGAAGTGACGGCCTGGCTCGCGGCTCACCGCCCGCTGCTCGAGCACGTGCCGATCGGCCTGTCGGTTACGATCGATGCCCGGGCGCTCGCTGCCGAGGAACTGCCCGATGTCATCGCCGAATATGTGCCGCCCGCGCGCGTTCGTCCGGGCACTGTCGGCTTCGACATCGCCGAGGCGCTGTGCTTGCGGTATCGCCCGCACACTGCGCGCCTGCTTCGGCGACTCGAGGCGCTCGGCTGCTCCATTGCGCTCGATGATTTCGTGTTCGACTCGAACGCGCTCGAGCTACTGCGCTGCAAGGCGCTGCGCATGGTGAAAGTTCATGGCGGTCTCATCGGCGGGGTCTCGCGCGACCGGCTCTGTCAGGCGCGCGCAGTCGCGATCGCTCAGGCGGCAAGAGTGCTCGGGGTTCATGCCCTCGCCAAGGGTGTCGAGGATAAGGCGACCTGCCGCTGGCTCACATGGGCCGGCTTCGAGCTCGCCGAAGGTCCGCTGTGTGAGCGACCGACCTCCCTTGCATCGCTCGGCGCTCTGCTGGCCGCTGCCGATTAGGCCTTTGCGCTAAGCTCGCCCGATGAGGGCCGCAGCGCGCGTCGTCGACGTTCTCGTGCTCGGCGCCGGGGCCGCCGGCCTCACTGCGGCGGCTCACCTCGCACAGTCGGGCTGTTCCGTCCTGGTCCTCGAGGCTCGCGATCGCATCGGCGGTCGAATCTTCACCCGAACCGATCCGCAGCTCGGCTTGCCGCTCGAGCTCGGGGCGGAGTTCATCCACGGCGATGCGCCGGCCACCCTCGAGCTCCTTCGAAGCGCCGGTGGCTTCGCGATCGACACGGCCGGAACTCGCTTGAGCCTGCGCGAGGGTCGCGCAAGCCCGCGGGAGAACCTGTTCGGCTCGGTGCGCAAACTGCTGCTGCAAACGCGCCAGCTCACGGATCAGGATCTTTCCGTCGAGGACTTTCTCGCGCGCTTTGCCGGCGATCCCGCCCTCGAGCCGGCCTGCGCCTACGCACGGATGATGGTGGAGGGGTTCGATGCCGCCGATCCGCGCAGGGCAAGCGTGCGCGCGATCGCTGCCGAGTGGCAGTCCATGGACGGCGGTCAGTTCCGTCCGGCAAACGGCTACGGCGCGCTGTTGGCCCAGCTCGCACGGGCCGGCGGCAGCCTCGAGATCAGGCTGCAGGCCAGCGTGCAGACGGTGGACTGGGGCGGGGAGCGGGTGAGCGTCGCGGCCACATCCCCCGAGGGAGCTCTCGCGTGCCTCGGGCACTGCGCGCTGGTGAGCGTGCCGGTGAGCGTGTTGCAGAATTCGCCGGGGGCACCCGGTGCCATCCGCTTCGAGCCGCCGCTCGAGGACAAATCCAGTGCCCTGCGGGGCATCGCGCTCGGTCCCGTCCTCAAGGTCCTCCTGCGCTTCCGGCGCTCCTTCTGGGAGGATCTGCAGGGCGGGCGTTTCCGGGACACCGGTTTCCTGCACTCACCGCACGGTGCATTCCCGACGTTCTGGACGCAGCTGCCGGCCCGCGTGCCGTTGCTCACCGCCTGGACCGGCGGACCGCGCGCTGCGCGCCTGCGTGGCTCCGATTCGGCGGCGATCATCGAGGCTGCTCTCACCTCGCTGCAGGAAATCCTCGATTCGGGGCCGCAGCTGCACGAGGAGCTCATCGCAGCGTACGTTCACGACTGGCAGGCCGATCCCTACGCCCAAGGCGCCTACAGTTACATCACGGTCGGCGGACAGGATGCACCGCAGGCACTCGCCCGGCCGCTGCACGAGCGGCTGTTCTTCGCGGGAGAAGCTACGAATCGCGCGGCAATGGGGACGGTCGAAGCGGCGCTTCAAAGTGGCAAACGCGCCGCCACGGAGATCCTGGAAAGCTTGCATCGGCGGCGCGTGCGGCGCTGAGCCGCATCATCTGCAAGCGCGCCGTGATCGCACCTCGATCCGGCGCAACGCGCAAGGTGCAGGGCAATGCGAAGCAGTTCGCATCGCTCGGCATGCCGGCGGCGGCGAGGTCGCAGATCTGTGAGCTAGCACGCAGGTCCGTGTGCCGCCTCACTGCACGATAGCAAACCTCGCGCAACTCAGAGGCGGACGCGGCAAAGCGCTTTAGGTCGATGCGCCTGATTCGTGCAATGGAACGGCCAGACGAGGGGCCCGCGCGCTGTGCGCAGCGGTCGCGCGCATCGTTTTGCTGGGCGGTGATCGGATTCCGTCCGGAATGGCGAATGGCATTTCTGCGACGCACCGGGCCGGATGAGCGGCGCACGCGCTATGTGCTGCCCAAGACGCGGAGCACACGTTCGTCTAGCGAGCCGAAACTATGGAAGCTGCCTCTCGCGCTGAACTCGCGCCCCTGACACCCGATCCGATCGATGACGAGAGCACGACGCGCTCCAAATCTGCGAGCGCGGGCGCGCGAGGGCCATCGAGCGCACCGGCTTCATCCGACACCAGCGCCTCAGCGGGCACACCTCCCGAGGCGAGCACTCCGGGGCCGCCGGTCGCGCCCGATCCCCCGAGCGCGCCCCCGTCGAATTCGCCCGCTGTCTCAGGGCAGCCGGTGGACTCCGCCGACCCCGAGATCGACCCGGCCGCCTACCTGCTCGACCCCGATTTGAGCTTTGCCGGGGTGCAGAGCGCTCCCCCACCGGTCGCTGCCCCGGCACCGAGTGCTCCTGCGGTCGAGCCGAGTATTGCTGCAGCACCGAGTCCTGTTGCAGCACCGAGTCCTGTTCCAGCAGCAGCAACCCCTACGGCTGCGGGTCCAGCCACTGCCATTCCGGTCGTGCAGGCCGCGAGTGTGAGCCCGCCGGTCCGGGCTCCGGCAGG
>JASHUC010000115.1 GCA_030040235.1 Gammaproteobacteria bacterium
CCCTCGAGGAGCTGCATGCGAATGAGCGCCTCAAGCACGACAGCCGCTATCTCAGAGGCTCGATCGCCGAGGGTCTCGGCGATCCGCTGACCGGGGCGCTGAGCGAGTCCGATACGCCGCTCACGAAGTTCTTCGGCATGTATCAGCAGGACGATCGCGACCTGCGCGATGAGCGGCGCCGCGCGAAGCTCGAGCCCCGCTATCAGTTCATGGTGCGGATGCGCCTCCCAGGAGGCGTGCTGAGACCCGAGCAGTGGCTTGCGCTCGATGCGCTCACGCGCGAGAACGCCGACGGGACGTTGCGGATCACCGCGCGCCAGACTTTCCAGTTCCATGGCGTCCGCAAGCGCAATCTGAAGCGCATGGTCCGCGGCATCGTCGCCGCGGGCCTCGATACGATCGCCGCCTGCGGAGACGTGAACCGCAACGTGATCGCCACCGCGAACCCGCTGCACTCCGCAGCGCATGCGCAGGCGAGCGAGCTCGCGCGCCGGCTCGGCTCGCATCTGCTGCCGCGCACGGGTGCGTACCGGGAGATCTTCCTCGACGAGCCGCCCCGCGGTGCGGGGGACGCAGAGCGCGAGGAGGAGCCCATCTACGGGTGCACCTATCTGCCCCGCAAGTTCAAGATCGCGATCGCCGTGCCGCCGCAGAACGACGTGGACGTATTCGCCCACGACCTGGGCCTCATCGCCATCCTCGAGCGCGGCGGGATCGCCGGCTACGACGTGCTCGTCGGCGGGGGCATGGGCATGACGCACAAGATTCCCGCGACGTTCCCCCGCCTGGGGAATGTGGTCGGGTTCTGCGCCCCGGAGGATGTGCTCTCGGTCGCCGAGCACACCCTCGGGATCCAGCGCGACTACGGCGACCGGAAGGACCGCTCGCACGCCCGATTCAAGTACACCATCGAGGATCGGGGCACCGAATGGTTCCGCCAGGAACTCGCGCGGCGGCGCGGGCGGGCGCTCGAGCCGGCCCGCCCGTTCCGGTTCGACTCCTCCGGCGACCGGCCGGGATGGGTTCAGGGCGGCGACGGACTTTGGCACTACACCCTCTTTGTGGAGAACGGCCGGATCGTCGACTCACCCGGGCGCAGGCTGATGACGGGCATGCGGGCGCTCGCCGGCCGGCACCACGGGGTGCTCGCGCTCACCACCAATCAGAACGTCATTCTCGCAGGGGTGCCACAGCGGGAGCGCCCCGCGATCGAGGAGACGCTGCGCGAGTACGGCCTCGAGAACGAAGGGAGCTGCACCGGCCTGCGGCAGCATTCGATCGCCTGCGTCGCCCTGCCGACGTGCGGTCTCGCCATGGCCGAGAGCGAGCGTTATCTACCGACGCTGCTCGACAAGATAGACGAGATCGTCGTGGCGGCCGGACTTGCTCGCCAGGCGATCTCGATCCGCATGAGCGGCTGCCCGAACGGTTGCTCGCGCCCCTACCTCGCCGAGATTGCCCTCGTCGGCAAGGCCGTGGGCAAGTACAACCTGTATCTCGGTGCGAGCGTGACCGGCGACCGGCTCAATACGCTTTATCGAGAGAACATCGGCGAGCGCCAGATTCTCGAGGCGCTCGGCCCGCTTCTCGCCCGTTACGCCAAGGAGCGTGGCCCCGGCGAGGCGTTCGGGGATTTCGTGATCCGCGCGGGCATCGTCCGCGCGATGGAGCACGGGCGAGACTTTCAGCAGCTCGCCGAGACGGCCTGAGCGGCCGCGGAGAGCGAGCGCACGCTCACGGGAGCGCGGTGTGGCCCGCCGCGCTGGCGGGCTGCCATGACCGAGCGTAGCCTGCGTACCGTGGCACTCGGGGCGAGACAGTTCGCGTGAGCAACGCGACGGATGCGGTGTCGCGCCGCGCGCTGTACCTCGTTTTCGCGCTCGCCGCGGCCTATTTCCTCGCGTTCCTGGACCGCCAATCGCTCAATCTCTTCGCCATCCCCATCGAGCACGATCTGCACCTCAGCGACCGGGAGATGGCGCTGCTGCTCGGCTTCGCCTTTGGTTTGCTCTATTCGGGACTCGGGGTGCCGTTCGGGTTGCTCGCCGATCGAGCCGACCGCCGCAGGCTCGTCATCGCAGGGGTTGCGTGCTGGTCGATATCTACCGTGGTGAGCGCGCTCGCGCATGGTCCGGCGCAGCTCTTCGTCGGACGAATCGGGGTCGGGATCGGCGAGGCGACCCTCGCACCCGCTGCGGCATCGATGATCACGGACGGCATTCCCGCCGCTTACCGCGGCCGAGCATTCGGCGTGTTTTCTCTCGGGACGACCTTCGGCTCGGGCACGGCATCGCTCCTCGGAGCAGGCGTCATCACACTCGTGAGGGGCCGCGAGTTCAACCTGCCGCTGCTTGGGACTCTGCATGCCTGGCAAGTGACTCTTCTCATCGTAGCCCTCGCGGGCATTCCAATCATCGCGAGCCTGCTCGGTGTGCGCGAGCCGCCCCGCGGGGCCCGTTCGGCGCCGCAGGCGATCGTGCCCTTGTCGCTCCAACTCGGGCAGCTGCTGCGCCACCTGCGGCAGCATTGGCTCCTCTACCTCCTCATCTATCTCGGCAATGTACTCGCCTCGCTCATGGCGTACGCCTTCTATCCGTGGATTCCCACAGCCATGGAACGCGTGTGGCACCTGAGCGGAGCCTCTGTCGGAGTTCACCTCGGCTTGATGATCCTGGTGCTCTCGGGAGTCGGTGTATACGGCTCCGGATGGCTGGTGGATCGATTCACCCGCAGCGGCCTGCGGCACGCCGTCGCTATCGTGGGGACGCTCGTCTTCCCGGTGCTCGCCGGTGTTGCGGCTGCGATCTTCAGGATGCCGAGCGCGGGGCTCACCTGGAGCCTGATCGGATTCTACATTCTCCTCGTGCACATCTATTTTCCGTTCGCGCTGCTCGCGCTCTCGGTGGTCACCCCGCCCTCCGCGATGGCGGCGGTTTCGGCGCTCAACTTCATGCTGACGGGCATTCTCGGGCTCTCGCTCGGACCTCTGCTCGTGGTGCTCGTCTCCGAGCACTTCTTCAACGGCCCGCAGGGCATCGGGTACGCGATCTCCGCCGTGTGCGCGTGCCTCGCGTTGCTCGGGGGAGCGACCTATGCCCTGCTCTGGCGGCCGTTGCGAGCGTTCCAGGCTGCGCAGCCACTCTGATCGCGCAGCGCCGGCGGACCGGGCGGGGAACCTCAGCGGGCTCGCGGCGGCGGCGCCTTGGGATCTGCCACCGGCTCGGGATCTGCCGCCGGCTGCGGACCTTCCGCCGGCTCGACCTTGCCCCCCACGCCCTCGCCTTGCGAGTGAGCGAAGCTCGGGGACACCGTGGCCGGCTCCGCCTCGCCGGGCAGCCTCGATTTGAGGTGCGCGAGTGCCGAAACGGGGTCGTCGGCATAATAGAACAAATCGAGATCGTCGCGAGCGATCATGCCGTGGCGTACCAGGGCCTCGAAGTTGATGATCTCCTTCCAGTAGCCGCTGCCGTAGAGAATGACCGGAATGTCGCGCGAGAACTTGCGGGTCTGCGCGAGCGTCAGGATCTCGGTGAGCTCGTCGAGGGTGCCGAATCCGCCCGGAAACACCACCAGGGCGCGCGCAAGGTGCGCGAACCAGAGCTTGCGCATGAAAAAATAATGGAATTCGAAGCTCAACTCCCGCGTGATGTACGGGTTCGGCCGTTGCTCGTGAGACAGGCCGATGTTGAGCCCGACGGTGCGCCCTCCGGCGTCCGAGGCGCCGCGGTTCGCCGCCTCCATGATCCCTGGGCCACCTCCCGAGCACACGACGTAGCGGTGCTCGTGCGAGGGCAGCCCCTTCGACCAGAGCGTGACGAGACGCGCGAGCTCGCGAGCCTCGTGGTAGAAGCGCCCGAGCGCGCCGTCGGGCGTGAGCCGGGCCGAGCCGAAGAACACGATGGTGTCGTGAATGCGCTCGCGGCGAAAACGCTCGAGCGGCTCGAGGTACTCCGCCAGGATGCGCAGCGGCCGCGCCTCCTCGCTCGTGACGAACCGCTCGTTCAAATATGCAAGCGGGCGCCGAAATGGACTGGAGAGCGGCATCGTCGTTCCTTCCTCAGGGTTGATCTCTCAGATCCGCGAATTGCTGCGCCGTCTCGAATCGCGCACCCGTGAGCGAGCGATAGCTCACCTCGACGCTCGCCGCCTCGAGTCCATGCTCGAGCAGCTCGGACTGGTGCGCATAGAGCTGCACGCGCAACAGGTCGAGCTTGCCGCCCACCTCGAGCGCACGCGTGCCGTCGGAGAGCCCCGCGAGAGTGAGATGCGCCTCGAGCGTTGCGAGTCCCGTGCCGGCGATGCTGCGAAACACCTCGCGGTCGAACTGCTCCTTCAAACGCTCGAGCTCCTCGGCCTCGGCCCGCGAGTACTCGAGGCGCACCACGCCGTGCGTCAGCATGCGCACCGACTCGATGACTGCAGTCCCGTGGCCCACGTTGGTCACCGTGGCTGCGAAGACGACGGGAGAATGGCCCACGTCGGGGACCCGCCCGCGCACCTCCCACGCAAGCCGCAGTGCCGGTCGCCCCGCGAGCTCCTGTGCGCGCCGCGCCGAGTCCATCGCCGCGCGCAGCGCCTCGGCAGTCTCGTGCTGGCTGCGCGCCGCGCGGCCCGCGGCCTCCAGCGTTTCGCGGTGCAAGCGCGCGCTGTCGCGTCCGACTCGCAGCGAGTATGCAAGCAGCGCTACCGCCGCGACGGCGCCCAGCACCTGGATCACGGCCAACACCTCGAGAGCCGTCATTGAGCGCTTGCGGGCCCGGCGCCCGCCTCAGATCGCGCGCAGCGCGGTTGCGACCGGGAGCCTGGCGGCGCGAATCGCGGGCAGGAGCCCACCGGCGAGACCGACCGCACATGCCCACACCACGCCGGTCGCGATCAGCGCCCGGCCGATGTGCAGGTGGAACACCAC
>JASHUC010000116.1 GCA_030040235.1 Gammaproteobacteria bacterium
CCATTGGCTGAAATGAGCTGTGGTAACCGCAGGTGAATCGCGTGCCACGACTCGAGCGGTAGTGAAGGCGGCAGCGCTGGAAATACCAGCGGTGTCGTTGAGAGATACGCGAACGAGACGGTGAGTCCCATGGCTGTGACCCACACCCAGCGAGTCTGCCAATGTCGGCCCCGCAGCGCACGCTCTAACAGCCAAGCGGCGCTGGCCAGCAGCATGGTCACTACGAAGACGTAGAACAGCCATTGCAACATGAACCTCACTCCTTCTCTTTCTCCGAAAGGAGCCTTCGCATACGGCGAATCTGTTCCGGCTTCAGTTTCTGATCCGAGACGAGCTGCGTGAACAGCAACTCGGAGGATCCGCGAAAGAGCTTATCGAGTAGATGCTTTAGGGCATTTCGCTGTGCGGCCGATTCGGCAACCAAAGGATAAAAGCGATGTTGCCTTCCTTCTTCCCGATGACTGGCGAAGCCTTTGGACTCCAGAATTCTCAGCATTGTCTGGACAGTGGTATACGCGAGATCGCTCTTCAATGCCGCGCGTACTTCGGAAACCGACGCGGGTCCGTGCTCCCAGAGGACGCGCATGATCGCGGCCTCGCGATCCGTCAATTGGCTGCTCATCCGGGGCGATAATCCTAAAGCTTTAGGAGATAATTGCACGCCTCGATGTTTCGGTCAACTAAATCGTTAGGAGGGGACGGTGCGCGCCTCCTGGCCCTGGCGTGATGTGCAGCAGACGTGTCGGCTCGAGAAGGTGGACGCGATGCCATTCGCCTTGCGGAATGAGGCAGCCCTCGCCCGCCCGAAGCATCACCGGCTCGTGCGCGGAGTCGATCGTGACGCTCACGCTCCCGGAGAGAACACAGACGAATTCATCGCCGTCCGGGTGCATCTCGCCGCCATGCGGGGCATCGCGAGACATCTCGACGATGCCGACGGTGAGGCCGTCCGAGCGTGGCGGGGGACCCTGGCGCGCCGGATGGGGTGTCATCTTGAGCTCGCGACTGATCGTTATGTATTGTCGCGACGTGTCGATGCGTTGGAATTCGCTCATGGGGTTCCCACTCCCGTTAGCGCCCGTGCGGGACAGTGCTCGTTCTTCCTGCATCAGCATCCACAGCGATGAATTCGTAGTCTTGTAAGAATGGGAGCTCCTGGGCAATCCATGCCTTCGGCGTGCAGCCGGCGAGCGCCCGCCATTCGTGGGTCATGTGGGCTTGGTCGTGGTAACCGGCGGCGATCGCGACGCCCGCCAGATCGCGCGGACCGTGTCTCAACAGCGAGCAGGCGTGCTCGAAGCGCGCGATGCGGGCGAGAGTCTTGGGGGTAATGCCGACCTCGTGGCGGAACCGTTCGGTGAGGTGACGCCGGCTCCAGCCAATCCTCGCGGCAAGCGCTGCCACGCGGCCGCGGCCCTGATCCGCCGTGATACGCGCCCAGGCAAAGCCGACCTCGCGAGCGGGGGCGCGGTCGACGAGCTTGCGCTGGAGCACGCCATCGAGCACGGCAAAGCACTCATTCCAGCTGCGGGCTTCATGCAGTCGCTCATGCAGCTCGGCATCGGTGCGAGGACCGATCACGTCAGCGAGCGAAGCGACTCCATTCGCAAGCGCGCTCGCCGGGCAACCGAGGATCGCACGTGTGGCAAGCGGGTCGATAAAGAGATGGATACCGGCGACGATCCCGGTGCTTTCGACCGATACGGCTTGCTCGTGCAGTCCGGCAACGAACGAGGTGAAGGAGCCGGCTCCCGCGACCTGAAAAGGACTCCCTAACCCAACCATGACCGTCACGTATCGCGACGGAAACCCGCGCCCGGTCCCGAGATCGGCCGCCCGCGCTCGGTAAGCGCCGTACCTGGCGACGAACGGGCGCAGGCGTGGTGCCGGTATCGACTCGGCAGTTTCGAACGAGACCTGATCGATCGCTCTCCGAGTGGAGGGCGACGCAGGGCTTGCACGCCGAATTACCAGATCAGGCCTTGTGACGGAATGACTTCTCATGGTAGCGCCCGCAGGGGAGAGTATCGCATCCTGCTTCAGCTATGACAGAGCCAACGTGTCTCGCTCCGGCCCCGTGCGGGCCGCTTCGCAGTCGTGGGCGAGCGCCGACCCTGCTTCTCTTCCGATCAGGAGTTGTGGCCTGAGGCGTCGAGGATCCATTTCAAAGCGCCTCAATCAACTGGGCGTAGGCCGCTCATGACCGTTTGCTTTCGATGGCGGAGCATTCGCTTTCGACAGCGTGCAGGTACCGAGACGTCACTTGACACCAGCAGTTTCTTCATTACTATTGAGTAAATGCGCAATCGTGAATTCCTCGGCCAGCACGAGCTCATGGTGATGCTGGCTGTGCTTCGGCTCGGGCGCGAGGCCTATGGCGTGCCGATCGCGGCGGAAATCGAGGAACGGACCGGCCGCGAAATGTTGCAAGGCAGCGTGTATGCGATCCTGGAGCGACTTGAGTCCAAAGGGCTGGTCAGTTCGCGGCTCGGCGAGGCGACTGCGCAGCGCGGCGGACGTGCGAAGCGCTATTTCGCGCTCACGGCCGAAGGCACCCGGCAAGTGCGCGAGACGCAGCGCGCGCTCGAGGCCCTCTGGCAGAGTTCTGCCAAGACTGCGGGCGCTAAGTCATGAATTCCCGGGCGGTGCCGCGCGCCGCTACGTGGCTGCTCGAGCGACTGGGCAGGGGTCCCCGATTCGATCCGCTCATCGGCGACCTCGTTGAGCAATTCGAGGCGGGCCGGTCCCGGCTCTGGTATTGGCGCCAGGCGACAGGCGCACTTGCCAGTCTTGTTTTCGGAGCGCTGCGGAAGCACGCGCCCTCCTTCATCGGGGCCATACTGGCCGGCTGCGTCTTGACCTCGCTCTGGCAGCTCGCCTGCTCGCTGGCGTTTCAACCGATCTACGTCAACCTCGCAGAGGTGAAGCAGCATCCCTGGAGCCTGCAGGCGTTGCTGCGATTGGCGGGCATGCAGGCGAATATGGCGGCGGCTTACGCACTTTGCTTCACCTCCGCTTGGCTCGTCACGCGCGTCCATCGGGCGCATCAACGGGCGGTGCTCCTCGCGTTCGTCACCGCCTTGATCGCTCGAGCTTTACCGACCATCGCACAGCCGTTCGATGGCGCGCCCGACACCAGCTTTGCGGTTTCCGTTGCTACGCACATCATCCTCACGGCCTTGCAGGTCGCCTGCACGCTCGTGGGGGGACTCCTCGCGATCCGGGCAGCGCGCTTCTCTGAGACGGATCGTCGGACCCGCTTCATTGCGATCTTCTGGGTCGCGCAGATGCTCCTCACCGGCCTGCTCTTCGCAGCCTGCAGAGTGGGCGAGCTGTCCTATAGGGGACCTGAAGGTGTTCTCACGATGTACGCAGCGGGAGCGGCTTGCGGTCTGTATGTGGCCATCCGATTCTGGCGTCAAAATTCGCGCGCACCCACCGCCAATCGAATCGCCTGATCGAGAAGAACGAGAGGTCGAAGATTATGCGGCGCTGGATTTCGCTCCTATTGCCCATCCCCATACTCAGCGTTGTGATCACTGGGATGGCGCCCGCCGGTGAGGACCCGAGTTACGCCAACTATGCCTACGCGACGGACGGTATCAAAGACCATATCGCCGGCCCGCTCGGCAGCGAATGGAAGTTGCTCCTCGATAAATCGAATCTAGGCGGCACAGAGCTCGAGATGGTCGAAGTGACGCTCGCGCCTGGAACCGTTGTCCCTAGCCACACGCACCGATCGGTCGAGATCATCTACGTCCTCTCTGGGACGTACGAGCACGAAGTGAATGGCAAGCGCTACCGCCTGACTCCCGGGATGGTAGGGATCGTCCGGCCCGGCGACCACGTGCGCCATCTCGTGCCGAAGTCTGGACCCGCGAAGCTTCTCATTATCTGGGCGCCGGCCGGCGAGGCCAAGGCGCTGACTAAAGCGACGGGCACACCCGTGCTCCCGCTGAAGGCGGTCCACGCGGCATCGCGCTCGCCATAGCGTCATATCGCGTGACAGCGTGTCTCGTCGTCGTCGAGGAGGAACAGTCGTGATTGATCGTCGCTCGGTGTTGACGGGTCTGGCTGGCATCGGCGCAGGCGCGGCATTTGCTACAGTCTCGAGGCCTACCCGAGCACAGCAGGCTGGCTCGAGCGAGGCGTTCGAGACCATCGCGGTGCTCGGCACCGGTCACTTCGGCGGTACGATTGGCAGGCGGCTCAGCGCGATCGGGTACCCGGTCGTCTATGGCTCGCGCACCCCGGATGCGGAGCGAGTCAGAACGCTGGTGAGAGAGAGCGGTCCGCGCGCTTCGGCCGGAGCGCAGAAGGATGCCGCATCACGTAGTGCCATCGTCTTGTTTGCGATCCCCTGGGAACCGGTCCAGGGGCTGCTGCCCGCTCTGGGCGATCTGACAGGCAAGCTGCTCATAGATCCGATGATCGCGAAGCCGAAGGTCATCGAGCACTACCCATTTCCTGATGACACCTCAACAGCCGAGCAACTGCAGTCGTGGGTTCCTCGCGCGCATGTCGTAAAAGCGTTCCCGACCATTTCCTACCGAACACTCGCGGATCCGGCGCGCGCCGGCGGCCCGATCAGCGTTCCGTTCGCAGGGGCCGATCGAACTGCGAAGGAGCGGGTGGCGCGGCTGATTTCCGAGCTCGGACTTGATCCCATGGATACCGGCCCACTCATCGCGGCAAGATACATCGAGAATGTGCTTTGGTTTGAGGTTGCCTGCAACGTGAACAACAAGAAGTCGTTCGAGCTCTATATGAGACATGTGCCGACCTAGACGGTACGCCCATCTTTTCGTTTCACCCGGCCGGTCAGACTCGTTCCGTGGACCCGAGTACATCTGCTACGCGCAGGAACGGCTCGGTCAGTCTGCGCTTCGGTCCGACATAGCGCTCAAACAGCTCTCGGTGCGCGCGCAGCGATAGCAGCACCGGTTGTCGGAGGCTGATCTCGATATAGCTCGAAGTGCATCCCCATGGCTGACGATGCGACAATCGCGTTGCCTCAGCATCCACGCAGGCGCCCCATGACCGACCGCGACGCGGACGTCCTCATCGTTGGAGCGGGCCCAACCGGGCTGACTCTAGCTTGCACTCTCGCGCAGCGCGGAGTGGGTGTGCGCATTATCGATGCCGCGAGCGCACCACCCACGGGCTCGCGCGGCAAGGGCTTGCAGCCGCGCAGCCTCGAGCTGTTCGATGACCTCGGCATCCTCTGTGCGGTTCTCGCCCATGGCAGCTTCGGGTTGCCGATCCGTTATTACGACGAGTCCGGGCAATTCAAGGACGACCAGCTCTACCAGCAGCGCTCGGCGCGTCCCGACGCGCCCTTCGTCAATCCGCTGCTCACGCCGCAGTGGCGGGTCGAGGCAGCGTTGCGCCAGGAGCTCGAGCGGCTCGGCAGGCAGGTCGAGTTCGGGGTCGAGGTGTGTGGGGTGACGCAGGATGACGCCTTCGTCACAGCCCAGCTCGCCGGGCCGGCCGCGAGCTCGATACGTGTCCCCTGGCTCATCGGTTGCGATGGCGGCAGAAGCCTGGTGCGGCAGGCTGCCGGGATCGCATTCCTCGGTGAGACGCTCGAGCAATACCGCATGCTGGTCGGTGACGTCCGGCTCGAGGGCCTCGATCGCGACCATTGGCACATCTGGCGCAGCGCCGAGGGCTTCCTCGCGCTCTGTCCGCTCCCCTCGACCGACCAATTTCAGCTGCAGGCCTCGATTGCGCCCGGGCAGGAGAATGAGGCATCGCTCGCGGTGTTTCAGAGCCTGGTCGATCGCCGCAGCGCGCACAGCGGCGCACGCCTCACCGACGCGAGCTGGCTGTCGCTGTGGCGCGCCAATGTGCGCATGGTCGATCGCTACCGAGAGGGCCGCGTTTTTCTCGCCGGCGATGCCGCGCACGTGCATTCTCCAGCGGGCGGACAGGGCATGAATACCGGCATCCAGGATGCCTACAACCTTGGCTGGAAGCTCGCGGCTGTGCTGCGCGGAACCGACGCCCGACTGCTCGATACCTATCAGGAGGAGCGGCTACCGATCGCCGCCTGGGTGCTCGGCATCTCCAATCAGATCATGGCGTCCACGGTTGCGAGTGGCACCATCGCGTTCCGCCGCGATGAGCAGACCACGCAGCTCGGCCTGGGCTACCGCAACTCGAGCCTGACTAACGACATGCGCGCCACTGCACCGGCAGTGCGCGCGGGCGAGCGCGCGCCGGATGCTCCGGGCCTGATCGGACCGGATGGTCCCTGCCGGCTGTTCGATCTGCTGCGCGGACCTCATGCAACGGTGCTGGCATTCGGCGCACGCTGGCAGGGAATAATCGATGCCTGCCGCAGTTCGTTTGCCCGATCAGTGCAAGCCTACGTGATTGTCGGCGGGTTCGGTAACGCCGATCACTACCGCGATGCACAGGGTCACGCATGCTCAGCTTACGGCGATCAGTCGCTTTTCGTCGTGAGGCCCGATAACTATATCGGGTTTGCGATCGATGAGGTCGTGCCGGCGGCGGTGATGGCGTATCTAGAGAGAATCTGTCCGCCGCGCTAAACAAGGGTGGGATGACACTCCACGAAATAGGTGGTACTTTAGTGACACCGGAAGGAGTACCGATTCATGGCAATCGACACCACATCGGTCAAGCTTCCCCCCAAGCTCAAGGCTCGCGTAGCCGCGCTTGCCCGCAAGTCCAGACGCTCAGCACACAGCTTCATCGTCGAAGCGGTCGAGCGTCACGCAGAGCGCGAAGAGCGGTTGCAGAGTTTTATCAAGGAAGCCCTGGCAGCCGATGCAGATATCGAACGCACGGGGGAGGTCTATCGCGCTGAGGACGTGCACGCTTGGCTTGAGCGACTCGCCAAGGGGCATAAGACCTCACGGCCCAAGCCGTGGCAGCGGTAGTCTACTCTGCGCGCGCTCTCGATCATGTCGAACGAGCGTTCGAGTTTCTGGCTCAAAGTGATCCGACCGTTGCGCTGAACGCGGCGAGTGCCATCCAATCGGCGGTATCGACTCTTGCAGCCCACCCGCTAATCGGACGGCGCATCGAGGGCGAGATTCGGGAGCTTGTGATCTCGTTCGGCAAGAGCGGTCACGTGGCCCTGTACAGGTTTGTCCCTCACCTTGATGTCGTGCGCGTGCTAGCGATTCGCCATCAGCGCGAGCTGGACTACCCCGAATAGCCGGCACCCGAAAGCCCCCAGGCGACGAACTGCCGCACGCTGGAACCGCGATCGACATCGTGTTGCTTGACACATAAAGCAATATATGTAGACTTATTGGGGATGGAAAGACACCGACGGCCGTCCCGGCACACTCTCGCGTTGCTGGATGCTCTGATGCAGCGGCCGCGGGCCTGGCATTACGGCTACGACCTATCGCGGGTCACAGAGCTCAAGTCCGGGACGCTTTATCCGATTTTGATGCGGTTGTGCGAGCGCGGCGCGCTCGAGTCGAAATGGCAGCCAGCAGCGCTGGAGGGACGCCCCCCCCGCCACATGTACCGATTGACGGCCGCCGGTCTGGTCTTTGCCCGCGATTCACTCGCGGCGCAGCCTGCCGGACGCCGGGTTGAGTCATCAGGAGAGTACGCGTGAGTCTACGCGCCAACCTGAAAAACAGGATTGCGCGAGCCCTGGCCGCGCATGCGGTGCTTGTGGGAGACCCGGACCACGCCGAGTGGACCAACGCCATGATCCACGAGCAGGAGTACCTGCCACCCGATGCGTCGGCGCTGTCGTGGGCGCTGGGCTGCGTGTTCGTCGCCTATCGAGCGAGGCTTCGCTCCATGACCAGATTGCCCGATCTGCCGCCCTGGGCTCTCTTCGTATGCCTGCTACCACCCTGTGCGAACTTCATCCACGTGGCTGTAAGTACGGCCCAGGGCTATCCGATCTTCCCGAGCGCGCGCCTCTTGCCCTATACGTTGACGCAGGAAGGGCTGATATTCGGCTCCGCGACGTTGATCGGGCCCGTTGGGCTCGCGGCCGCCCTCTGGACCCTGTCATCACCGGCCCGTCGGCCGGGCACGATCTTCATGGTCGTCCTCTGGACGCTCACCGCCTTGGGGACGGTATACGTAGGAGTGCCCTTCCTTTCAGCTGAGTGGCGGGCTCTCGCTACCCCGCTCCCGGTTGCAATCTGGGACCTCCTTCTGAATTTCGTCCTCCTGCCCGCCGTGGCGGTGGCGCAGCTGCAAAGGCTAGAGGCGCGCAGACGCTCACCGGCGGCGGCGTATCACGGCTTGCCGCTATTAGAGGCCACGAACTTGACGGTTAACCCAATCGTCAGCGCCCCCAAAATGCGCGCGCTTGGACTGGGCGTTCTTTCCTACTTTGGACTTGCAGCAATCGTCCGCTGGCTACTTCCCCACGTGCCGCACCTCAATAGCGCGGACTTGCTCGAGAATGGGAGTGTGGTCATTCATGCGATCCTTCTGATCTTTCTTATCGCGCCAGGTATCGTGCTTGGAATGGCCGCGAAACGCTCCCCACTGATGCACGGCATACTTCTCGGTGTGCTGATCGTCGGGTTCATGGCGCTCCTCATTCTGGTAGCGGGCATGCTGGGCGTTAAGGATACAGTCGAGGCGCTGTATCCGTTCGGCTCATTGGCAGTGGCAACCGTCTTGGCGCTGATGATCGGCAGTTCACTCGGCGCGGTGCTAGGTGACTTTATTAGCGCAAGACTGCGTGGCCTCTAACAATCTCTACGGAATTCTCCGTCAAGAGGACCAGAATCATGCTCCGCAAGCCCGGTGGATGGTGGAAAGCGTCCTTTTCCGTAGCTCTCCTCGGATGCACGTGCATGTGTCCGACGTTGGTGCTTGCACAAAGGAGCCCGCCGACCTCGGGCAGTGGTAGCGGCCAGACGCCTGCAGCGGTCGCGGTGGATCCCTCGGTCTATGACGGATACGTGGGGCACTATCTATTCGGTGACACCGCCATCATGACCGTCACGCGGAAGGGCGATCACTTGTCTGCTCAAATGATGGGGCAAGTGTTGGAGATTTTTCCGAAGAGCAAGACGGAGTTCTTCGCAAAGTCGCCCGTGCCGATCACTTTCACGTTCCAGACCGATGCGGCAGGTCATGCCACAGCGCTAACCTTCCATCAGCCCGGCAGCGAGGTCACTGCACCGCGGATGAGCGAGGCGGCGGCGAAGCAGATCGAGGATGCGCTGAATGCACGCGTGCAAAGTAAGACTCCCCTGCCGGGAAGTGAAGCCGCTCTGCGCCGGCTTTTCGCGGGCCTTCTGTCGGGTCAGCCGAACTACGATGACATGGCGCCGGGGCTTGCCGATCTGACGCGCCAGCAACTGACTCAGCTCCATCAGCTCGCTGATTCGTTTGGGCCGATTCAGTCTATTCAATTTCGTAATGTCGCTCCGGACGGGGCGGATGTCTACGAAGTACATCATGAGCACAGCGTAGTGACGTGGCGAATTTCACTATCGCCGGACGGCAAGATCGCGCGCGCGGGCTTCCAGCCACCGCCGGGCACGGCGCCCGCTGCCCAAGCGAGCGGGCCGAAAGGGGAGCCCGGCCCGTACCACACCGTCTTCGGGCCTGCGTTCGGCTCACCCGGCCTAAGGACATTTCGGCCGGAGAGCCTTGCGCAATTTCCGCGGCACGACACGTTACCGGTGGTGGTCTGGGGAAATGGTGGCTGTGTTGTTGACACGCCGGTTTATGGGAGCTTCCTCCAAACGATCGCTTCGCACGGATTCCTCGTCATCACCACGGGTGGCGCCCCCCATGAGGGTTTACCCGGGCGCCAGGTCACCGCGGATGATCTCAAGACCGCCATTGACTGGGCCAAGCGCGAGAACTCGCGCTCCGGCTCACCCCTCAAGGGCAAGATCGATACGAAGCGGGTCGCCGTCATGGGACAGTCATGCGGGGGCGAGCTGGCGCTCGACCTCGGCGCCGACCCGCGCGTCGCGACAATCGGCGTGTTCGACTACGGCAACACCGAGGTGCTCAGGAAACTGCACGGGCCGGTCTTGCTCATCAATGGCGGGACGCCTGATCCCTTGATGCCTCTGTCTAAAGCCACATACGACGCCATCGACAAGCTGCCCGTCTTCTACGGTTCGCTGCACGGCGCCGGCCATGAAGGGACGGTGATGCAGCCGGGCGGCGGTGAATTTGCGAACGTCGCAACCAACTGGGCGTTGTGGCAGCTCAAGGGGGACCGGAAGGCGAGCATGATGTTCGTCGGCCCGAAGTGCGGACTGTGCACCAATTCGAGCTGGGACACGGAGTCGAAGAATTCGGCGAATTGAGCTCGAGTGGGCATTGACGAACGTCCGCAGACCGGACGTTCGAGGTCCGGTTCAGCCCCGGAGCCTCACACTGCCGCCTCACCGACAGCTCCGTGCCCCGCTCGATCATTTCCGTCGGCTCGGACCGGGGAAGCGCCCGAGCACGCGTTCCGTATGACTTCGCGGCGGCTGTCCTACCGGAGGAATGGGTTCTCGACCGCGACGGCGCCAAATTTCCGGCCGTGCTGCAAATCCTCGCTGAACAACATTCGACACCCCGCATCAGCGGCCGCCGCAACGATGAGGGCGTCATAGAAAGAGAGTGTGTGGTCGCGCGCCAATACGACAGCTCTGGCGTGAATTCCGGCAGTCAACGGGCGCACCGGCCCGAGTAGGTCCTCGATGACAGCAAGGGCTGCCTCGATCTGCTTCCAGCCCCAGGTCAGCTTGCGCCGGGTGACGTTCATGAACTCATTGAGGACTTGCACACCGATGACGCCACCGTCCGCAATCAACGCTTCGGCTCGGGCGCTGCGCGGTTCATTAGCCGCGAAAGCGTAGATCAAGATATTGGTGTCGAAAAACCGCTCAGCGGGCATTCGCCTCCTCCCGCTCGAATCGGAATCCTTTGGGCAGCGGCTTCTTCAGCGCACGCAACTGCTCGAGAGCCCTTTCGCGCCGGCGGTCGCGTCCAATCTCAAATTGCCTTGCTCCGGTCACAAGAATCTCGATCTCGTCGCCCGTCTTGAGACCGAGCGCCTTTACCACGGCGTCCGGCAGCCGCACCGCGAGGCTATTTCCCCATTTCGCAACGCGCATGGTTCACCATAAGATATACAAATATGACGTATATCCTACGCGCGCTCGCGGCATTCGACAAGACTCAGGCCGGGAGCACCTGCTGTCGGACGATGGGTACTCCCGACTCGTTTCTAATGTCATCTGTCGGGCGGCCGGATTCTGCGCAGTAATGGGCCGCGTCGGCGGACCCCGGTCATTGAGCAGTTGCCTCGGGATTCCAGTTCTGGATCAGCGTGATCGGCGCTGCGGCGCTTTCCGCCACCGTGTTGATGAGGAAGCGCCCATCGGGGGCGACGTCATACTCGCGGCCCTGCTGTGCACCCTCGCCACCGCCGAGAATCCGCGTCTGGAAAAGCTTCACCGGCGTGCCCGCTGCAAACGTGGCTCCGCTCGCGGTGATCGGCGCCGCCATCATCGCCCCTGACGGGTCGATGTAATCGATCTCCTTGCCGTCCGGCCGCCACGTGGGATAAATGCCGCCCGCGGCGGACACCTGCCACTGCATCGCACCTGAGGCCGCGTCCGAATCCTTGGCGCCCGGCGGGTGGAACGGGCGGACGTAAATCTCGAATCGCCCGGATTCGTTCGACTGGTACGCCACCCACCGGCCATCCGGAGAGAACACGCCCGCCTCCTCGTCGAACGGCGTCTTCAGGAACACCGAGGGCGTGTGCGCTCCGACCATCGGGACAATCCAAAGCTCGGCGCGAGTCTGCGGCCCGACGCGCATATACAGCAGGAATCGGCCGTCCGGCGACCAGCTGGTCGGGAACCCCGGTATCTTGACTTGACCTGAGCTCAGGAGCGGCTGCGCGTCACCCACCGCCCCGTTCACGAGCGTCTGGTAAAGGTCGAAGGGACCGGATCGGTTGGAGGCGAACACGATCCGCGTGCCGTCGGGGGACCACACGGGATTGACGTCACCACTCGCCCCGAACGTCAGGCGGCTCATGCGGGCGCCATCCAGCAGCCAGAGATTCGCACCCTGCGCTGTTATGCGCTCGACCACCACGTGTCGGCCGTCCGGCGCGACACGTGGCTCACCTAGA
>JASHUC010000117.1 GCA_030040235.1 Gammaproteobacteria bacterium
TCCACCTCGTACGCTTCGATGAGCGTTGCCAGGACGTCCAGTCGGTCCCCCTTGGGCGTGCCGGTCCCGGCACCCCAGAGCGCTTCGGCCTCCGCCAGCGCCTCCTCGTAATCCTGCTCACTTCGAATTGGCTTTAGGTCTTTCATAGGCTACCGTCTTCACGTCTACGGTGTCGTATGCCGCATGCGTGCCAATCCACTTGATCCATACGATGCGCTTGTCGAAGTCGATCGCGGCGACCAGACGATAATCGTTTCCTTTGATATTGAACACAATGCGATCCGCCGACACGACGCTGGCCGAGCGATACAGCTCCTTCACGGTCGCCATGCGAGTCCACTTGGCCCTGCGGACTTCGTCGAACCATGCATCGACCGCCGACTTGAGCGCTGCATGACCGCGGTGCCCAGATTGCGACTCGACAAACCGCTTGAGGGTGCTCCGGGCGATGATCCTCACCATTCATAGCCTAGCATGTTCCCGTTTTGGGAACAAGGTGGATCTGCAGGGCGCAGCAAGGCGTACGCGGCACCCGCGCGAGAATGGATCAGCTACGACAACGCTGCTTCAATAGCGGCGAAGGCCCGCTACGTCATTGCCAAACATCTGGGCGGCATGATGATGTGGGAGATTGGTGAGGACATGCCGGTGAACAGCCCGCAATCCCTGCTGAGAAGTGCACATCGAGTATTGTTCGAGACGGATCCTTGACAGTCGCAGACTGGCACCAAGTGGATGCTCGCCGAGGATCGACTTTTGACTGGCGCCCCCGGCCGGAGTTGAACTGAGCGCGTAAGCTGCTGATACTCCCCGCAATTCGCGCGGGGCGATCTGCCCCTACCCCATTTGCGTACCCCACTGACCGCAGTGTTGGGGCCAAAGCCGCCGGCACTCATGCTGAACGGTCAGCCGTAACAGCCCGCTCTGCGGCAGTCCAAGTGCAACTTTGAGCGAGATTGCCTGCAGTCTCACGGTGCGAGCGGAAAGGTCTGAGCTTCGACCGATTTCGCATCGACGTCAAATATCGCGAGGGTGCTCGGGCCAATATGCGGGAATCCAGCCTCCAGTAGCCGATTGCCAACCGTGTCGAGGTTCACGCAGAAATTGTTGGGTTGTTCAAAACCCAGCAGGCGGGGGATCGGCACGTCCGCATACCGGCGGCCGGTGCGCAGGCCGTATGCTCTCAAGCGATCCGGGGTCCTATAGATGTGGTGCTGATCGGTTACTGGGATATTGTTAGTACACTGGGTGGCGAGGAGGACATCCCCCACCGCGGTGAACCACGTATAGGTCTCCGTGGGAAACGCCCACTTCACCTTCTGTCCCTGCAAGTCGACTACGGCCAATCCGCCACACTCATCAGCCACGACTGCGCTATCCCCGTACACCTTCATTGCGCCCAGATGGCACACGGTGTACCTATTCGCGGGCGGACTCGTCGACGGTGGCACGTCAATAGTAAAGCGCGGTAGAAGATCTTGCCCCACCGCGACTACCTGGTGGTTGTCGAGCGTCACGACCAAATCTCGCCATAGTTGGGGAGTTGCGTTGGCATGCACCGACGATTGCGCGACCGGCTCCATGGACGGCAAACTGAAGATGACCGCCCTGGCACCGTAGCGGTCAAAGGAGTTTACTTCGAGCCCCACGTGTTCCATCACTATTACGTGGTCTCCGTGGATCCTTGCCCACGAAGCCGGGGAAGACACATTCGTCCGTTTCACGATCTCGCCAGTGGCTCGGTTGAGCAGGACAATGTAGTTCGTAAATATTGGCTGCTGGTCGGCGTCGTAGCGAACAGGAGCATTGTCGCTGATGATGACGTAGCGGGCATCTCGGTCGAGAAACGCCGCAAACCCCTCCCCCTTGGCAAGCAGACTCTCGTGCCCAGTCGTAGGGTCAAGGGCCACGACGTCTTCTGTGTTACCCGAGTGGTTCCAGACCGAAAATATGATCTGGTCTTCGGAGACCGCAATTCCCTCCTGGGGCAGGGTGTATCTATCGTAAAGGGCAAAGGGTCTTACCGAGCCGCCTGCGGGAGTGCAAGTGGCTGCAGCGCTCGAAGGTCTCCGCAAGTCGTAAGGGGCATAACAAGCGAGATCTCTAAGCCTTGCGATTCTGGCGCGCAGCACGTCAGCATAATTTCCGCAGGGTTGGCCATCCAACAGACACCGATTTCGCTTCCTTAGCCAGGAAAGCTGATCCTGACGAAGAGCCGTCTTATCCTGTACCGTGAAGAGCGCTTCCGCATACGTGGTTGACAGCTCCGCGTCTAATTCGGAAAGTTCTCTATCACCGCATATCCTCTTTTCCGCGGGTCTTGCCGCCTTGTTGCAATCATAGGATGCAGCAACCGCGTTGCCGGAAGACGCGAGACACCAACCATACAGCAGCGCAAGGCACAGACTACATAGAAGGGATTTTGGCATTCTGCTATCTCACTACGACAACTGTCATAGCTGTGCCCGCAGAGGAGTTGCGCTGCCTCACCGGGCGATCTGTTATGGCTGCGCCAGGGTCGGCGTCAGGTGAATATACCCGGATCGCTGAACGTCAGCATTGAGGCAGTTGAATAAGCTGGACGACCGTCTCCATTTGGCCCGGGAGCATCAGTTGCCTGACGCTGCGTCCTTCTAACCCCGATTGTAGCCGCTCGGCTCTGACCAGGTGGACCGACCAGTGGCCGTCTCAGGTTGTCTACTCCGCGGCATCGGCCCATTCCCGCAATGTGTTACGCAGCTCGCACTAGCAGATTCTATCGTCCAATCGAAACCACGGCCATCCAGGGGTGAATCCTCTGGAAATCCCGCGATTTTAACCGTAATTTCCGAGCCACACCTCTCGGGTTTCGCACGATTTCGTCCGAAACTCGAGCCCCGCTTGATCCCGCCGTCCTATACAGTCTTGCAGAGGTCACGGCTTTGGACTCGAGGCCAAACAACCGAGCCTGCACATCGATCACCGAGGCAGCCCATGAAAGAGCGCGCGCTGTACTCCATTGAGGAAGCCCGGAAGCTGCTGGGCGGAATCTCCCGAAATACCATCTACGGACTCCTTCGTACCGGTGCACTTCCGAGCGTAGTGCTCGGCTGCCGAAGGTTCATCTCATCAGAAGCCATCCGCGAGTTCGTGCAGACCTCGACGACTCGCGTGAGTCCTTCGGATGCTGCCTTGCGAGTAAGAGCGCTCGGCAACAGGTTCGCGCAGCTGCCAGCACCTGAGGCCGCACCGAAGTGTGCTGCAGAACGCGGACAGCTCGCCATCCTGCCCTCACTTCGAAAACGTTGAGAGCCGCGGACGACTCCGTGAACGACGCCGGCAGATCCTCGCACGTCCCGTCCATCACGGCACGGCCGAGCATCGCGGAGAAGCGTTCCTTTGCCGAGCTCGCAGCCAAACGAGGCATGTCGGAATCGGAGCTCGCGCTGATCGCCATCCGGCATCTGCTCGCTTCCGAAGGGGAGTCGCTACCCCCATGTTCCGAACTCGTGAGGGCGCCGGCAACAGACCGCATCACCATCCGGCTTCGACCGGGCGATGCCCGGATCATCACCGAGCGTGCCGCCCGCCGGGGAATGAAGGCCTCCACGTATCTTGCGGCTTTGGTACGGGCTCATACGGCCAGGAACCCTCCCCTCGCCGCCCAGGAGCTCGCGATGCTCAAGCAGGCCGTCATGGCCCTTGGTGTGCAGGGGCGGAACCTTACGCGTCTAAACGATGCTCTGAGATCCACGGGTTCGGCTCCGCCGGAGCTCGCTGACGATCTCCTTCGCACGCGACGTCTTGTCGCCTTGGTCGAGGAAAGTGCCCGAGACCTCGCCGTCGCCGCGCTCGAAAGCTGGGAGAGTGGATATGCCTAGTCGGCCCTTCCGGATTGCCAGTTCGGGCCCGCCCGCCCTGGATCTATTCGGTGGCGGCCGATCCGGTCCGCGCGAGGAGCTACGGTTCACACGCTCGCAGATGGAGCTGATCGCCCGGACGGTGCGCCGGACGCCGGAAGTCATGGTCAAGGTGACCGGAGGCGGTACGACCCTGGGCAAGGTGTCAGCGCATATGCGCTACATCAGCCAGAAGGGAAAGCTCGCCATGTATACCGATGAAGGCGATGTCATTCACGACCGGGATCGACAGGCTCTCTTGCTGAAAGACTGGCACCTCGAGCTCTCCTCCGGTCAGCACCGGAGCTCGAGAAGTGGAGATATCCCTGGCCGCCCCCGGAAGCTCGTGCACAATATTGTCCTCTCGATGCCGTCGCCGACCCGGCCGGACAAGGTGCTCGCGGCGGCCAAAGTCTTTGCACGGGAGAAATTCGGCGTCGCGCACCGATACGCCATGGTCCTTCACACCCATCAAAAACATCCGCACGTGCACCTCGTCGTCCGGGCCGAAGATGCCGAGGGCCGCCATCTCCACATCCATAAGGCGATGCTGCGCGAATGGCGTCAGGATTTCGCCCGCTTGATGCGGGAGCAAGGGGTGCCCGCGAACGCGACTTCCAGAGCCTGGCGAGGCCGTGGAAGGGCCAAGAAGAGCGACTACCGATATCGAGCCAATCGCCGGGGTCGCTCACGGGTCTTGGCGAGTGAAGTCAAGGACGTGATCAAGGAGCTGCACGCGACCCGAACGATCCACGATCCCGCGCGACACCAGCTCATCGAAAGTCGAAAGGCGCTCATCGCTGGTTGGATGAGAGTGGCGGAGGCGCTCGATTCTCAGGGTGCGATTGAGCTTGCCGGCGACGTGCGATATTTCGTGAGGCACCTACCGCCTCGCCGAACTGACAAGGAAGAGCTCGCCATCCGTTACGTCGATCACCTCCGATCGAAGGACGAGAAGCGGGCGCCTCCGTCACCGCAACGAGAACTGGAACTCACGAGGTAAGGCGCCGAAATCCACCGAACGACACCGGTACGCGAAACCCCGACCGGTGTCAGCGCCGCCGTGCCGTCTTCTTCGACGTTCCGGGGCGACGGCCGCGACTTACGATTCTCTTGCCGCGGTAGAGATCCGCCTCGGCGATCCACTTCTCAGTGATCTCCGGTGCCTCCTCCGCGTCACGCCAGGTGCGGCGCACGCCTTTTGATTTCGTGCTCATAGAAGTCAACCGAACGAGACGGACACCGCGCCCTGCCCTTTCGCGCGGGACGTCGTGCGAACGACGATGTCCACGTCCTGCCCGAGCCGTGTCAGGCAATCCATGAGCTTGCGCTCGGAGAAACCTCGAAACTGCCCTCTGAGCATCTTCGAGAGCTTCGGCTGCGGGATGCCGAGCACAACCGCGGCCTTGCTTTGCGTCAGATCTCGTTCGGCGATCAGTTCAGCAATCTTGGTAACGAGCTGCGCCTTCACGAGCATAGCCTCGGGCGCGCGAAACCCCAGGTCGGCATACACGTTCATGCTGCCGCGCTCGTATTCCACCTTGCCCTTGCGACCTCTCATGGTTTTCTCTCCTGCCTGTCCCACGTCTCCCGCTCTTGCTGCCTCACCAGCTCACCTGCCCGCTTCAAGCGCTTCTCGATCAGGTCCATATCCGGCTTGGGTGTCGCCGCGCCAGACTTGGATTTCTTCTGGAACACGTGCAGCACAAACACTGCGGCCGCGAAGCGCACGGTGTATACCGCGCGATACGTGCTCCCGTCTCTCGATTCGATCACCTCGAGCACGCTCGCATCCCCGAACCCACGAAGCACCTTGGTGCTCTCGTGGCGCTTGCCCGTTTGGGCCATAAAGAGCGCGTAGCCGAAAACATCAACCACCGCCGCCGGCAGCGCGACGAGGTCCTTCTTGCTGCTGCCCATCCAGATGAGCGGCTTCGGCGGTGCGGATTGCTGTGTCATTATATCTATTTGGGTCTAATTGTCGAGGCGTCGTCGCGGCCCGTTAGCGGCTCGCGGCAATGACATGCGCTCCCAGCCGGACAGGCTGGTTGCTGGTCGCCCGCGCTCGAAACGCATCATTTTGATCGTATCCGCATCACCGGAGTCCGCCGGCGGCTTCATTCCAGATGAACGCAGGCCGTCGAGGTAATCTGCCCACGCCTGCATCATCTTGCGTCGGTCTGCAATTCTTTGCGCCTTGTTGTACGTGGCGCGCACCCGGTTGCGCTCGGCGTGCGCGAGCTGCAGCTCGATCAGGTCCGGATCGAAGCCCTGCTCGTTGAGGCACGTGGAGGCGATCGTGCGGAAGCCGTGCCAGGACATCTGCTCGCTCGTGTAGCCCATCCGGCGGAGAGCGGCCGTGATCGCCGCCTCGGACATGGGTCGATCACCGCCGCGCAAGCAGGCGAAGACGTACCTTCCGCGGTTCGTCACTGGCTGCAGAGCGCGCAGAATGTCAACCGCCTGCGATGCGAGCGGCACGATGTGCTGCTCGCGCATCTTCATGCGGGGTGCCGGGATCCTCCACTCCGCGCGCTCGAGGTCGAATTCATGCCATTCGGCCTTCCGGAGCTCGCCCGGGCGCACGAAAAGGAGCGCTGAGAGCTTGAATGCCGCCTCGGTCGAGGGATGCCCCCGATAGTCCCAGATGACCCGCATGAGCTGGGCAATCTCTGCAGGGTCAGTAATCGCTGCACGATTTTTCGAGACGATCGGCGCGAGCGCTCCGCGGAGATCTCCCGTCGGGTCACGCAGCGCCCTCCCCGTCGCCACGGCGTACCGGAAGACCTGGCCACAGCGCTGCAAGGTTCGGTGGGCGGTCTCGTTCTTGCCGCGCGCCTCGAGCCGCCGGCAGAGCGCGAGGAGCTCGGGTGCGGTGATCTCGCCGATAGGCCGGCGGCCGATGTAGGGAATGATGAGATCGTTGAAGGTCCACTCCGCCTTCACGTAGGTCGCGGGCGCAAAGCGCTTGCGCTGCATCTCGAGCCACTCGAGCGCGATGCCGCCGAACGCATCCGAGCGCGCGAGCTTCTCGATCTTGCGCTTGATGGCAGGGTCTACTTGGTCGGCGAGGAGCCGCCGCGCCTCATCTCGCTTGTCGCGCGCTCGCTTCAGCGACACCTCGGGATAACGCCCGAGGCTCAGCAGCTTCTCGACGCCCGCATAATGGTACTTGAAGCGCCACAGACGGCCGCCGGAGGTCTCCACCTTGAGGTAGAGCCCCAATGCGTCGAAAAGCTTATACGGCTTGTCCTGCGGCAAGGCGGCGCGAATACGCGCCTCAGTGAGGCATCGCCCGCCTCTGGGGGTATGTTGGGTCATGGGGGTACGCGTGGGGTACGTACCCCCAAATCCGGAGTTGAACCCGCGACCAATGGGGTATGTGTCAAAGTTGAACTCCACATACCCCAACTTTATACCCCCTGAACGAGCGTTGCCGGCAGCGACAGCGGTCGACGTGCCAAGACATCGATAGACGGTTTTATGCTGGTTTTCCAGGTGTTTTCGTGACGTCGAAGGACATCGAAGGACGAGGCGAGACAGGTGGGGGTGCGCCCCCGGCCGGAGTTGAACCGACGACCTACCGCTTAGGAGGCGGTCGCTCTATCCACTGAGCTACGGGGGCGCCGCAGGACACAGTGTACATTCACGCGCGCTCTCGCGCGGGCTGCACTTACAGCGCAGGCAAGCCTTCGCTTGCCGGTCAGGGCTCGAAGCCCTGATCCCCATCCATGCACACTCTGCCCGAGAGCCGCTCGAGCGCGATCGCTCCCGCAGGCGCTCCCTTGACCATGAAGAATGCGCCGCCGGGCTCGCAATGCAGATAATAGTCCGCCTGCACCACCCGGCAACGCGGGCAATGGTTCGTGAGGCAGCGCCCATCGGCACTCTTGTTGTAGCCGAACCGAAAGAGGGGCCAGCGCTCGAGCTGCTGTCGCAGGGAGTCGTCGATCGCGGTGATGTTCGAAACGGTGAACTCCTCATATCGATCACCATCGACCCAGCCGCTGTGGCAGTAGATGGAGAGCACCTCGATTTCCGCGTGGCACCTCCAACAACGGGTGCGGGCCCGCGCCACACAGGCCTGATCCGACACGATCGAATACTCGGACTCGGACGAGCTCCCCGTCGGATCGCCATCTATCCAGCGGCGGTATGGCTGAGGATCTTGTAGCCGATCGATGTACCAGCACTTGCGCTCGGAGTCCCAAAGGGCCCCTCGCGCTCGTGCCTGAGCGCTCTCTTCCACTGGGACGTAGAGGTAGGTTCTATCGTGCATATGAGATCCTCGCTCCGGTTTCAATCTTCATCCCTCACAAGCCCAGACCGTAGTCATGCTCGTGTTGGCGTTCGTGCGGTTGCTCGGGTTCGCGATCCGGAGCCACGGCTCGATCCGGTCCAGTTAGAGCCGGCGCCTGTGACGCGGTGCGTGGCGATGCGGGGCCAATCCCCGCTGACTTGCCGTATTGCCTGAGCCACTCTCGCGCCGCCTGACGCGCGAGCTCATCTGGAACCACTGCGGGGCCACGACCGTTCCGAGAGACATCTTCACGAGCGAGCGGCGCTGAGCTCTGGCGACCCATGTGCGGACCGGACGGTGCGATCGCTGGCGATTGGAAGCGCTGCCGCAGGGGTGCGCTCAGCGCGACCCACGCCTCTCGCGCGCGCGCCCGAAGCCGCGCCGCCAGATTCGCCCGCTCGGGCAAATTCGCGATCCGGCCTTCGTTCGGCCGCTCGGGCGGCTCGCGCCCGCTGGTCACCCCGCGGTGGGAGTCCGTGGCTGCGCTCGCGAGTCTTGCCCGGTACGCGGCTCGGACGCGCTCGGCAAGGAAGCTACGCTCCCCGCGCCGCTCGATGTGAAATGCCATGAGAGGCACACGCGGCGTCGCGGCTCGCGGGCTGCGCTCGGCGCCGGGGACGACACGGGCCGCAATGTGTGCGTTCTCGAGCTGCTGGTTCGCGAGCGTTGCCCAACGCTCGCGGATGGCTCGCGTCTCCTCCCGCCACCGGGGCAGCCCCAGACGGTGACGTTCGGTCCCCGAGCGCTCGAGAGTTGTCTTCGGCCCCAACCCATCGGGCGTGATCTCCCGAGTCGTCGCGAGCAGGTGCGCGTGGAAATTGCGCGGATCTCCGCGGGGCGCGTGAATGGCGATGTCGATGGCGTTGCCGTACCGATCGGCGAGCTCCTGAGCGAAGCGGCGCGTGAGGAGCGTGCGCTGGCCGTGAGTGAGCTCATGCGGCAGCGCCACGACGAACTCCCGCGCAACACGCGCATTCCGGCGTCCCTCGGCGTGCTCAGCCGCGTTCCAGAGCGAGGCACGATGACGCGCCCAGGTGAGCTCGCTTCCCGCCCGCGCAAGCTTCGCGGGCAACACGACTTCCTTGTGCATCACGTCGCGGCGGCGGTGGTGGTCGTAAACTGCCCCCGTGCGCTCGTCCCGGATGCGCTCTCCGGCGCGGTACGCTGCGGCGCTCGTCGCCCGGCTGCCGCGCTTGCCGCCGCTGCGGCCGAAGGTCTTCATGCCGAGGTAGTAGATCGCCACGGGCTAGTCCGCAATGTGTCGGGACGCAGCCGGACCAGCATCCAATGCGGCGAGGAGGCGGTCTTCAGGTATCCCGTGAAATCCGCCAGCTGCTCGATTTCCGACGGCATGACCGCCACCTCCGTGGCATGCAGCTCGCTCACGTGGGTGGAGCGCCGTGGCGCGCGGGGGGACAGAAGCTGACCTATGTCTCGCGCGCGAGCGGTCTGACGCCGAATGATCTCGCGCTCGCCGATCAGGCGGGACGCAAACTGGGAGGTGCCGCCGTGCTCGCCCGCCGAGCAGCGCAGGATCAACGTGTTTGCGCAGTTTTCGATGATCGTCTGCGCTTCGCCGGCACCGTAGGTACTGGAGACCTGCGAGATCGACTGTAATCCGAGGACGCAACGACCACCGAATTTTCGCAAGCGCGCGAGCGCATCTTTGAGCCCGTCGATTGCGCCCAGGGCATCGAGCTCATCGATCACATACCAGAGGGGCGGGTTGTCGCGCCCCTCGTGCCGCAGCATGGCCTCGAGGATGGCGAGCCGGATCCAGGTGGCGATGATCGATCGCAAGGCCGCAATTTGGCTCGCCCGATAGGGAATGAAGAGCACCCCTCGTCCTCCCGCCACCCATTGGCGCACGGAGAAGGCCGCGGCGCGCTGCCACTGGATGTACTCGAGCGCAGCGGCCGCCGACACCGCGACCGAGCGGATCGAGCTGAACATGCGGGCGTTGTCGGGATGCAGGAACGGCTGCGCCGGCGTGCCGGCCAGGAAGCGGTGCAAATCTCCCGCGGAAGCCACGGCAAGCAGACGCCAGAGGGTCGCCACCTCGCGCCGACCCGTCTCGCTGCACCGTCTGAGGACTGCCGAGAGGAACGTGCGGGCATAGCCTCTCCACTCCTTTCCCGTCGCCTCCTCGGCCTCCGGAATCAGGCCACGGGCGAGCTCTTCATAGTCGAAGGGGCTTCGTGCCTCGGCGAAGGGATCCCATCTGAGCGAGTGAGGCTCGAACGGATTGAGGATCACATCGCCTCGGTAGCGATCGTAGAAGCCCTTGAGGTAGGCCCCGTCGGGATCGGCAATCACAGCGCGGTCGCCCCGCAGAAGTGCACCGCGCAGGAGCTCGCGAATGGCCGTGGACTTGCCCGTGCCGGTTGCGCCGATCAGTTTGAAATGCCGGGTTTCGTCCTCCGGATGCAAAACGGCGCCACCCAGGCGCACACGTGCGGATTGCCGGACTCGATATCTGCGAGGCGCCCGCGGGCTCATTCGCCGTGGCGCCTTCACAAGCGCCCCGCGCCGGTGAATTTCCCGGGCGACGCGGGGTCCAAGGTACGCTCTGGTAAGCCCACCGGCCGCCACAATCGCGGCGGCCGCCACCACCCAGAGCGGGCTCGCGGAGAGCAATGGCGAGACGAGCACCTCAGTTACCCTTTACGATGAGGTAATCCGACTGCGCGCCGTATGCCGGCGCCGCTCGCTCGACCCTCACGCACAGCCGGCCTGCAGCGCCACACCGCCGCAGATCGATCCCACCTCCACGTCGCTCCAGAATCGCGATGCTTGCCTCGAGCCGATCGTGCTCCTCGTGCATTCTCGAGAGCTCGGCATGCGACGGCAGCACGGTCGAAGCGATGGTGAATGGGATCGCCGAACATGCGCAAACGACTGCGACGGCCCAAAGCGCGATCCGCACGCTTGCCGCGCGCCGTACGGCCTCGAGCGCCTCGGCCGCGCGAAGACTCGCCGCGCCGAGAGCCTGGAATTCCTCCGCCAGCGCGCCCCGTATCTCCTGACGAACGACGAGATCGAGCTCGCGTAGCAGCAGCTGCGTAGCGGCCCGATCGTCGACCGCGGTTGCATCGCTCATAAGCTCCTCCGCTTCGGGGCGCCCCGTCTGCCGCTTCAACGCCCGGGGCGGCGTTTCCGCGCGGGCTCGTACCAGATTTCCTTGATGAATCGCTCGTGATGCTCGACGCCGAACTGAATCACGATGTCAACGAGCATGTAGAGCAGGCTCTTGATGTCCCGCCGCGCCAGCTCCGAGCCGGCGCGGCTCTGCTTGACGAGCAGTACCAGCTGCTCGAAGGCGAGCTCCGCCGATGCCGCGTGCACACTCGTGATGGATCCCGGATGGCCTGAATTAACGTTGCGCAGGTACTCGAAGGCCTCCTCCGAGCGCAGCTCCGCAAGCAGCACGCGGTCGGGTTTCATGCGCAGGCAGCACTCGAGAAGTTGCTTCGGCGTGACCCGGGCGCGGCCCTGATCGTCCTTGCTGTAGAACAGCCGAACGTGGTTCGGATGTCCGTCGAGCACGAGCTCCCGCGCGTCCTCGATCGTGATCAGCCGCTCGTCCTCCGGGATCTCGCGGATGAGCGCCTTGGTCCAGGTCGTTTTGCCCGAACCGGTGGGGCCTGATACCAGGATGTTCCTGCGGCTTTGCACTGCAAGGCGCATGAAGCGCTCGTATTCGCCCGCCTGGAGCAGCGCGAGCAGCTCGGTCTCGATACGATCGAGAGCCTCGCCGGCGCGCCGCGTCGTGCGAAAAATGCCGCGCAGCGCCAGATCCTGGAGCGACCACAGCTCCGTTGACGGACGCCGGATGGCTACGGCGACGGTATCGGCCGCCGTGGCAGGCGGTATCACGATTTGAATTCGCTCGCCGCTCGGCAAGGCCGCCGAGAGCAGCGGCACCTGTTCGTCGATGCGCTGATTGCTGAAGTTCGCGACGAGCTTCGACAGGCGCAGGCACCAGTCGAAGTCGGCGAACTCGAGCGCCGCGCGCTCCCAGCCCGTACGGGTTTCCAGGAACGCCTCGCCCGGACTGTTGATGCACAGTTCGGTCACTTCACGCCTCGCAAGAAGAGGTCGCAACGGACGCAACGTCAAATCGAGCGCGGAGGTGTCCCCTGGCCGGCGGGTGGCGGCGGTGGCATCAGCGCTGTGGGGTCGCGGTGCGAAGTTCATACACGGAGCGGAAATCGAGATCGCGCGCGACGAGCACTTGAATGCGATCGCCCTGGTTCTTCACCACGGTTGGCGGAACGCGCAACGTATCTTTGAGCACATCGGCGACCACATCCTGCGAGGCTGTTGGGTTGTAGATGATGGTGCTGCTCGTTGACTGAACCGCCGCTTCGGAGCCCGCGTCGATGATCGAGATGAGGATCGCGGCGCCGAAGCGCTCCCAGAAGTGACGCTCGACCTGTCCGGACAGGCCCGCGCGCCCGAGCTCGTCCGTGCCGGGCGATGCGAGTGGAATCACAACGCCGGTCGGTGTGCGCGCCTCGGTCCATAGGACGAACATGCGGGCACTACCCTGCTGCACCTCGCCGCGTGTCTCGCCCACGAGCTTCGATCCTCGCTCCAGCAGGACCACCTTGCCGTCGGCGCTGAACGTGTCGGTCGCGGTGATGCAGGTCGTCATCCCGGGAAGCGTCGAATCGATGGCCGTTTCCAACGTGCAATCGATGAACGCACCCTTCGGTAAAAGCAGGCGCTGGGTGGGCAGGACCCGCGCCGCGACGGCAGGTGTCGCAGTCGGCATGAGCAGCTCCGTGAGCTCGTCGGGGCGAGCCGAGTTGGTTGCGGATCCAGAGTCAACCGGCGGCGCCGCTGCGGCACTCGCCTCGCCCGAGGACAAGGTGGTCGAGCCCGCCGCGGCGGCATCCGGCGCAGACACTCCGGGCGGCTCCGATTGACGAGCGAAAACGGGGCCCGAGAGGCGCCGCTCGAAGGCGTGCTGCGCCGGGCTCACGAGCGTGCCCTGTGGCTGCGGCGAGGGATTCCAATTCCCGAGCGGCACCTGCGCCGGCGCCTCGCCCGGAGCAGCGCCAGGCCCCGTGAGCAGCGGCAGGGATTCGAGCCTGTGGGATGCCGTCGCCGAGATTGCGGAAGATGCCTGCCCGCTCGGCGGTGTGGCACTCGAAGCCGGCGCGCTCACGCTCGGTCCTGTGTCGTGGGCCAGGGGCGGCCCCAGAATCACGCCGAGCGATGGAAGCGGCATCTCAGCTTGCGCACGACTTGCCGCGAGAGCCTTGGCCCTCTCCGCCGCGTGCGCCGGCCTTCTGAGCGCGGCACTGTAGTACCACACGAGCAGTCCGAATCCGAGCGCACAGATGAGCCCAACGGCCATGAGATTGCTCACGCGCGATTCGAGCGAGCGGACGCGGTGCACAGCCGCCGTGCTGCGTTCGCCCGGAACCGTAGCGAATGCCCCCTGAGGGGGGCCTGCCTCGGCGTTGAGCGCATCGGCGCGCGGCTCGAGGCGGTCAGAACGGCTCATGGCACTGCCCCCTTGCGCACGCGCTCGACCGCAGGCGAGACGGTCCCCGACTCGAGCCGATCGCCCGAACCGGTGAAGCCCTTGTTGACGATGCAGCCCGTGAGTGCGCCCCGGCGAACGACGAAACGTCTCGCGACGCGGTGGATGACGATCTCACCTCCCTCGACATCGAAGTTGAGCAGCGATTCGCTTCCATCCTCGTTGCGCACGAATACGGCCGGGAGCTCCGACTGCGCGGGAAACTGCAGCCGCGTGTGGACCCCATCATCCGAGGCGGCAACCGGCCTCAGGGCGGGAGCGCCGCAGTACCAGTAGTCGAGATTCTGGGCGCGCGCGGCAGGGGCGCGCGCCAGGCGCTCCTCGATCGCCTCGTGAGCCACTTCCGCCTTCGATGCACTGGGCGGGGGATATTCGAAGCGGACCGCATAGACCAGATCGGGATCGGCCTGGTTCGGCCGCGCGGCTGTCGCTGAGTAGTAGAAATGGTATTCGCGGCGATTGGTCAGAACCGTGAGGTTCGTGCCCACGGAGGCCACACGCGGCTTCAGAAACAGATGATTGTCCTGCGCCAGGAAGGAGAGCCCCTCGATATCCCCGGCAGCGAGCCCAACGAAGGTTTCACCCCGCTCGAACTCGAGATCGATTTGAAATCCGACGAAGCCGTGAAGGCGATAGACCTCGTCGTCGCGATACGCAGCGGTTCGGATTCGCGCATCGCCGTGGCCGCGGGAGGGGTAAACCTCGGCGCTGGCACAGAAGCTGTGGCATACGAGAAGCGCTGCCAACGCCGCTGGGAGCGGTCGCATCCGGCGTACTGCCCTTGCTCTCATCGTGCTGCTCCCGAAGCCTGCCCGGACCGGACAGCTCCTGTGCCGAGGGTGGACTCGCCGAGCACCTCGGGCTCGGGCCTGAAGTCGAGCACCTTGAATCCAAGCGGATTGAGGCTGCGCGTGCGGATGTCTTGCGAGGGGGTGGTGTAGGCGTACTGAATCGTCGCAATCCAGTGTGTCACCTCTTCGGCGGCGGAGCCCGCGCGACGCAGCCGCTTCAAATATCTCACTTGTGCAAGATCGTTGATCCCGTTCGCGCGCCGAAAGAAGCTCACCGAGACGACGCTGGCACGGATGGTGGTGCCGTCCTTGTAGAGATTCAGCGGCGAGGCGGGGTTTGCGGGATTCCACACCGCATACCAGGCTTGATTCCGCTGCGCGGAGTGAAAGGCGCCGCATTCGGCATAATCGCTCTCGGCCGTCGCAAAATTGAACCGCTCGCACACGGTGACGTAGTGCGTGAGCAGGTAGCGCGTTACCGCCTCGCCGGGATCGATCGGGCCCGCAGCGATGGGCGCCACATCGACGATGCCGGTGGTGTTATCCACCCGCACCAGGAACGGCGCGATGCGCTTGAGAGGCATGAGAAGCATCAGAGCCCCGGCGCAGAGGATTGCGCCGAGCAGACCACCCGCGGCCACCAGCCAGGCGATGCGCGCCGTGCGGCGCAATTGAGCGGCACGATCGCAATCCCAGGAGGCGGCCTCCTGCCAGTAAGCCTCGAGCTCGCGGTCCGTGCTCACGGTGCGAGGCCCCCTGCCGAGCGGGCCGTGCTCGCGAGCGCTGCGCGATGTCCGGGAGCGATGCCCGCGTTCACCGTAGACCCGGTGGCCCCGCCCGCATCGCCGCCCCTCGCAACGGGCTCCCCCGCGCGCGTTCCCGAGGAGTTGATCGGCACGAGGTGCGCATCACAGCGAACACGTACGGCATGCGGTGTGCTGCACCCGGCGAGCCATCCAAGAGCCAGAGCGATTGCGAGCCACTTCATGCCGTTCTCTCCGCCCGCGCGGTGGCGGTCGAATCCCCTGCGGCCATCAGCGGGGCCGCGACCGCGCCCGCACCGGCCGCCACGGCCGAGCGCCCCTGCCCAAGCCCCCAGCCGATCGTGCGGCTGACCGCGCCGAAGGTGCTCGGCGCGACCCCGCCCGCAAGCCCCGCCGCAATGGGCATGACCTGCCGCAGGAGCAGGAACACGACCATCGCGACCAGCACCATGTTGAGCGCATCGACGGTGACGATGGCCGAGCCTCGCGCTGCGGTCTGCGTCGCGTAGGAGCTCACGATTTGCAGCAGCAGCGCGCCCACGAGCACGGTGAGAACCGTGATGAGCGCATAGGCGGCGAGCTGCGCGATCCACGCCTCGAAATACCGTCGGGTCGCATCGAATAGCAGCATGACGATGAAGAGCGGCCCGAGCGCGAGCAGAATCGCCGAGGCGATGCTCGATAGCGCGATCAGAAACATCGTGTACACGCAGAGCAGCCCCATGAGGAGCCACACCACGACCCCGGCCAGGTAGAAGCCGAAATCTCCCCCGAACACCCCGCCTCGATTCCACAGAAACCCTGCGACCTGTCCACCGCTCTGCCAAATGGCATCGACGGTGCCGACCGGATTGGCGCTCCCGGTGATCGCGGCGGCGAGCTCCGCCGGGGCGTTGTAGAAGGTGTCCACGATCACGGTGTTGTAGAGCCACAGGTGCAGCGCCGCCCCCAGCACGACAGCCAGAACGACGATGCGCTTGAGGCCGGCCGTCACGGGCTCCTCCAGCCTTCCGGTGAGCTGCAGGTACCCCCACACCATCACGTAGATCGTCGCGAGCGTCACGATCGCCGGCTCCAGGGCGGCTGCGAGCCGCGCGGTGTTGTTGCCGATATAGTTCGCGAGCTCGCCATTGAGCCAGCTCCAGAAGGTCGCAAAGAACCCCATCGAGCGTTCCTCCTCCGGGTCAGGGCGTCGGCGCGAAGCGCGTAGCGAAGTCGCCGTGATCCGCGATGATCAGCTCGCGGGCCCGTTGGTCGTTCGACCATTGCTGCGCCTCGAGCGCCCGGTAGAGCACCTCGAGCTTGGTCTGCTCGTTCTGCAACATGGCTTGCTCCGCGGCGGTGCGAGCGTGCAGATCGAGGCTGCCCTTCTGATCGGTCACGATGCCGATCGTGTTGATCAGCTGCTGCAGGCCGGTGAAGCGGCCGCTCGAATTCGCGAGCGCATCTGCCGCAATCGCCTCGAGCAGCGCATTCGTGCGGCGCACGGCCTGCACCTGAGCTGCGGAGTCCGGCGGCAGCGCGCCGAGCTGCTGCGCGGACAGCACCGCGTTCGCCGTGAGCGAGCTTTGCATCGAGCTGGCAAGCTGCGGGTAGGGCGTGCTCGATTCATCGAGCAACGCCGTCAACTGGCTCGAGCTCGTCGGCATGTAATTGCGCTGTACTCCGCTCAGGAGCGACTCCATCCCGCGGGGCCCCGTCATCGCCTGGTAGGCCGCCTCGGCCTGGCGCAGCTCCCCCTGGGCGGTCGCGAGCGCCTGTTCCATGATCTGAATCTGCTGGATGAGCTGCGCGATGGAGGCGACGTCGATCACGGCAAACTGGGCATGCGCGGCGGGAGCCGCCACGAGCGCAGCGATCCAGATCGACTTGCGTAGAACGTGGATCATTGACATGGGAGCTCTCCATTGAGAAATCTCGGCAGCCATTGGCTCGGGTCGGGCCCCGTCTGCGCGATGATCCGGTGCATCCGCTCGACTTGCCCCGCGCGGCCGGAGATGACCGCGAGCTCCGCATCGAAGCCTTTCAGGTCGAGCTGACAGACGACGCTGTGATGACCCTGCTTCACCAGGAACGCACGCGAGCCTGGCTCGAGCCGCTCCCTGACGAGCTTGAACTCCCGTTCGGTCAGTCCAAAGCCCGCCACATATTCCTCCTCGCTCGCATCGGTGTTCGGAAAGAAGATCTTCGTCGGTGTTTGCTCGATGATGGTGCGGCTGATCGGGCTTCCCAGCACATCGCTTGCGCTTTGCGTGGCGACACACATCACGCCGTTGAGCTTTCTCCAGGTTTTGGGACCGTCCTTTGCGAATCTCTCGAACGCTGGGTCGGCGAGCAGCCGCCAGAATTCGTCCATCCAGCAGACCAGGCGGCGTCCATCGAGCAACTGGCGCACCAGGTGGAAGAGATAGAGCGTGACGGGTGCTCTCACCGTCTCGTTATCGAGAAACTCAGTCACGTCGAATCCGACGATCGGCCTGCCCCGGAGCCTCGAGACGACGGAGTCCTCGGTGTTGTCGAACGCCCAGCCGTAATCCCCGCGTGTCGCCTCGCACCACCTCGCAAGCCGAGCGTGCACACCCTCGGGGTCGGTCGGGTCGAGAAACTCGATCAGCCGGGACAGCCGCCGCTCCGGTTGTTCGAGCGCGAGCGTTCCGCGCAGCGCCTGATCGAGATCGGTCTGCTCCCGAACCGTAAGTCCCCTGCCGCTCGCAGGCCGCACGAGGCTCGAGAGCCATACCTTGAGGAACTCCTCGTTGCCCGCCGACCCCGGCAGCTGGAGAGGATTGAAACCGGTTGCCACTCCGTTACGCAGCGGCAGGTACTCGCCGTTCATGGCGCGCACGAGGATTTCCAACCCGCGATCCTTGTCGAAGATCACCTGCGTTGCGCCCTGGCGACTGAGCATCGCCAATAGAAAACCGATGAACACCGTCTTGCCGGAGCCCGTCGGGCCGCAGATGAAGGTGTGGCCCGTGTCCTTGCGGCTGCCGCCATCGGCCGCAGCCGGATCGCTCGCGTGCAGCGAGAAATAGTACGGTGAGCGGGCGCTGGTAATGAGCAATGCGAGCGCCTCGCCCCAGTGGTTGCCGGTTGCCCGCCCGCTCGGGTGGTTGTGAAACGGGACCATCGCGCAGAAGTTGCGGGACGTGATCGCGGCCTTGCGGGGTCGCATGGGAAAATTCCCGGGCAGCTGTGCCCAGAAGGCCGCCTCCAGTGCCAGGTCCTCGCGCGCGACCGTCATTCCCGTATCGGCGAGCAGGCTGCGCGCGAGCGCGACGCGATCGTTGAGCGACTTGATGAGAGCGGCGCTCGTCTCCGCCGGCCCGGAATTGATCGGGTCGGTGAACACTTGAAGCGAAAGGTGGTGATCACCCATCACGAACTGATTGCCGGTGAGCGCATCGAGCGCCTGTTTGAGCTCGTGTGCCTGGGAGACGGCGAAGTCCCCCGCGTTGGCCATGCGGTTGAACTGTCTTTGCAGCAGTCCCTGTGCAGCCGCCTTGGTGAGGAATGCGAAGGACTGGGTCAGCACGAAGGGAAAGGCCGCCGAGAGCAGCAGGTCGTACATCCCGACGACGCTTGGGCTCGCGTACTCCTTGATCCCGAGCACTGCGCCGAGCCGGGTCTCGGTCGCGCCGCGATATTCGATAGCTTCGTTTCCGAATAGCACGCGCGAGGTACCCAGCGCGTTCGCGAGCGGTGCGCGTGGGAGCGGGACCGCCAGGTACTCGGCGCTCAGCAGCACGGAGAGAAACTCGAGTGGGCGAGAGTAAAGCCGCCCGGCTTTCCGATAGACCTCGAGAGGCTCAGGTTCGTAGCGCTCGAGCGAGGCGCAAATCGTCTGGCGCAGCTTCTCGCAGGCATCGAGGGCGTCGCGCAGCTCGAGATGACCCGCATCCCGCTGCGTCCTGGAGAGCAGGCTCGAAACCCGGCTCACCGAGCGGCTCGGTACCGGCCGGTAAACCGTCGCGACGTAGAGCTCGTTCACCATGAGAGTCTCGCCCGACAGCCGGCGCTGATAGCGCTCCGCGAGCTCGGACGCGAAGCCCCCCTCCGTCCCGCTCCCCGCCGCAATGCGCTCGCGGCGGCGCACCAGATGCGTCCAGAGCGCAATCTGCGGACTGGCAATGTTTCTCCACAACACGTTCAGGCGTTCGTGCCACGTATTGAGCTCCACATCGTCCGCACTCTCGAAGCTTGCTCCCCCGAGGCGAAAGATCTGAACGTAATCCCCGAAGCTCGTCTTGACGATGCCGGCGGCGACCTGCGCCGTATAGGGGATGCGCAGCGCGAGAGCGGCCTCGCGCCGGATGGGGGTCGCGCGGCTCACGGACGGCACGAAGGACCCCTCCCCGTCGAAGAAGTCGTCCTGACGAGCGGACTGCTGCCGCACACGCATGCACCCACCCACGCCGCTCGACCTCTTGCGCCGAAACGGCGGCTGGGCGGAAGGTTCAACGTGAGGGGGGCGTAGCTGCTCGCCTTCCAGAAGCGCTGATTCCCGAGCAACGCCACGATGCGGGTACGCGCCCAAAGCAGCAACAAATCGAAAAAGCGCGCATCGCGGGCGCACAGCAGCATCGCAATTCCGTGAAGTGGTGCCGCGAGCAGAAGCGCAAGAAGATTTCTGCTCAGCAGGAACACTTCCATCACGAAAACCACGTTCGCGAGGAGCGCCGCGTACGTGACTCCCCAGCACATGGCCGGTCGCGTCGCTGCCACGAAGAGCGGATCGCACGTCAGTCCCGCGTTGCGCCGGCTCATCCTTGCCTCAAACGCCGAACAGACCACGTACCCATGTGACGATCTGCGATGCGCCGAACGCGATCGCGATCCCCACGATCGCCGCGATACACCACCCCCAAGAAAGTCGGTTCGCCATCGCCATGGCCCCGAGCACCATTACGAGAATGACCGCGACCGGAGTGAGCCACGCGAGAATGTTGGTCTGCAGCGCCGTCGCTCCCGTCAGGAACGGCGAGGACTGCGCCGCCGCGATGCTCGGTACCAGAGAAACCGCGATGAGGTTTGCAAGGATGAGGGCGCGAGGAGCCCGAATGGCGCTTGTTTGATTCATGGCGGCGTTTCCAGCGGCGCTTGAGGGAGCGCAATGCCACCAGAATCGCGAGCCGCCGGCCAGCTCCGTTTCGGGTGCGAACCTATCGAAATTCGCCGCTCAGCTGGTCGAGTGGCTGCTCGGCGTCGCTATGACGGTATCGACGACGACACTGAACGTGCGCGCCGCGTGCTCCGATGAGCATTCGAGGTCCGACGCAACGACATGCATATTGAGGTAGGTGAAAAGCGCGCCCTCGACCTGTGAAAGCAGAGCACAGTCGCCCGGGTCGAGGATCCTGGGTTCGCCCGGGCCGAGCCGCACCGTCTTGCGTGTGGCGCTCGTCTGCGCCCAGCGAGCTTCCGCTCCGGTGAGCACGCGCAGCGTCTGAAACTTGACGTCCACGCTCGGGGAGCGCCCGCCTCCCTGCGCATTGGCCTTGCAGTTGTACGGAGCGATGGACATGTACTCTCGGGCACCGATTGCAAGCAGAATCCCGTGCAGCTTGTACCAGAGATCATTGCAGCTATAGGTCCGGGGGAGGTTCTGAAAATTGATCTCGACGTCGCGCGTGATCCAGGTCGCCCATGTGACCGGCGGCGCTACCGCGCCCGGCGCCGCATTTGCATCGAGCGAGCCCGCCGCGAACGTCAGCACCGAAAATCCTGCTGCTACCAGCGCGGTGCGCCACATGTGGCCTCCTCGGTCGAAGGTTTTTCCCGGGCAGCCGGGATTCATTTCCTCAGTGGACATGCGCCGGCGTAGCAAGTTCCCGGGGCTGCCGAGCTCGAGCGGGACTTGCGATCCGGCATGCACGGCTTCAAACGGCCGCCGAATCGCGGTCCGCCCCGAGGTGCATCCCGAGCCCGGCAAACGCCACGGCGAGCAGCCCCGTCAGGAAGATTCCATCGAATTTACCCGCGCCCCCGATCGAGGCGATCGGCGCGCCGAGCCCCTGGATCTTGTTGAGGTTCAGCAAATCCGCGCCAATGAGGGTCCCGAGGCTGCCGCTGATATAGGCGAGGGGCGCGGCGTAGCGGCGTGAGATGATCACCGCGACGACCGCCGTGATGAGCGGCGGGATGAATATCGGCTCTGCAATTCCGAGACCCGGAACGGGCCGCGCGAGTAGATGACAGACGATCGTCACGACCACGATTCCGGCCAGTCCGAGCAGGTAGAGCCGGTTCTTCACGAGCAGATAGAGCGAGAGCAGGGTTGGAATCACCGCGCCGCCGACGTTGACCGCTATGACGGTCGATGGCCACTCACGGAGCACCGGAACGACGTACGGGACGCCGAAGAAATCGATCGTGGTCGGCGTCGAAACCAGCTTTTGCGGGAGGTAGGCGACGGGTATGTTGATGGAGCTGCCGAGCAACGCAAGCAGCAGCAGCAGGAGCATGGTCCGAGCGCCGATTCCCATGCTCGCGGATGCGAACCGCACGAGGCCCGCGAGGACGATGGCGACGGCCGCGCCGAACAGGACCAGCAGAATGAGGAGCACCGGCCAGGCGACCGGGAAGTAATGGAGTCCGGAGGGGTACATGTCGGTCTCGTGGTGTAGCCTACGGCCCGCGCACGAGTATCTTACGCCGAGCTCCAGGCGATGGTGTCGCCGCCCCCGCCCGCTGCGGAGCGCGGCCGCGGCTTTACACTCGAGCGGCGCGGCCCCTAGAATCCTATACGAAAATGTATACGGGAACTGAACGCACCCGAGGCAGCGCACCCGCCGCGGAGCGAGGCACTTGCCGGCCGTCCGGCCGGAGGGGGTTCGATATGAGGCAGGCCATTGTCGCAGCCACGCGCGCGGGTGCCGTACTCGCCGCGCTCGCGACATTCACCATCGGGGCCATGCTCGCGCCGCCGGTCCTCGCTCAGACCCGGGGCGGGCTGCCGAGCCCGGAGGTGATCGCGAACGCGAACCGGTTCGATCCCCCGAAGCTCACTCGCTACGCCGCGAGACTCGCCGAGCAGCCCGACATGTCGGGTACCTGGACGACGATGGTGCCGAAAGGCGCCGGCAATGGCCCGACCTTCGACCCCGTGCACACCGTCTACCCTCCGCGCCTGCCCGCAGGAGAGTCCTCCTTCGGCCCGCTGCCCGGGACCTACATCAAGGGAATCCCCTATAACGCGACCTATCAGAAGAAGTACCGCGAGTACATCAAGGAGACGACCGAGGGTAAGTCCCGTGACACCTTCGCGGCCTGTGTGCCTTACGGGGTGCCGCGGATGATCGGGGATGCGCCGACTCCGTTCGACATCATCCAGTCGCCCGATGTGATGATCTGGTCCAATAACTACACACGTACCGAACGGCGCATCTTCTTCGACGCGCGCAGTTATCCAACCGAGAGCGACCCGGAGACCGGAGGCAACGGCCCGAGCTCCTCCGGACACTCGATCGGTCACTGGGAAGGCAATACGCTCGTCATCGACACTGACAACATGAAAGCCGGCTACTTCGATGAGACCCCCGCGCCCTATAGCGATCAGCTCCACATGGTCGAGCGGGTTCGCCTCATCGCCCCGAACATCCTCGAAGATCGGATGACCTTCACCGATCCGGTGACGATGGTGCGACCGTGGGTCGTCACGCGCTACTTTCAGCGCAGCGCCGGTCCGAAGAGGTATCTGCAGCTCAACGACCGCCCCTGCGTGCCGAACGTGAGAATGGACGCGAACGGTTTCCAGGTGGCGATCCTCCCTTCCGAGCTCGATGCGGGCTCGGCCGGCTCCGGCTCGCAAAATTGCCCACCGCAGCCGGCGTCACATCGACACTAGGGAGCGCGCGTGAGACCGCAGTCACTCGCATGGGCGGCAGTTGCGATCCTGGCGAGCGCCACCGCCTTCGCACACCACTCGTTCGCCATGTTCGATCAGCACAAGGTCGATCTGATCCGGGGCACGCTGCTCAAGTTCACCTATCTCAATCCCCATTCCTGGGTCTCCGTCGTAGGTACTGTCGATAACCAGGGCACCGCCGAGCGCTGGGACATCGAGGCGACATCCCCCGCATCGCTCGAGCGGATCGGCATCAAGGCCGACACGATCAAGCCCGGTGACAAGCTCACCGTCGCCTTCCATCCGCTGCGTGACGGCCGGCACGGAGGCTCGCTCGTCTTCATCGTCACGCCGAACGGCGTCGCGCACGGCGCCAAACCCGAATCGCTCGGCTTCGATCTCGCGAAGTTGAAACCGCAATGACGCCGCACGCGCCGGGGTGTAGGGCGCGAACCTACGGGCGCTCGGCGATCAGTACCGCGTTGCAGCCGCCGAAGGCGAAGGAATTCGACATCACCACTCGCAGTCGCTCGAGCGCACGCGGCGCACCGGCGACGTAGTCGAGGTCGCAGGCCGGATCGGGCGCGTTGAGATGCATGGTCGGGGGCACCCAGCCACGCTCGAGACAGCCCACGCAGATCACAAACTCGAGCGCGCCGGCCGCACCGAGCAGATGGCCGTGAGTGGACTTCGTGGAGCTCACCGGTAGCTGCCAGGCATGCTCGCCAAAGACCTCTTTGATAGCGGCCGTCTCGACCGCATCGTTCTGCAGCGTCGCCGTTCCATGCGCGTTGAGATAATCGATCTCGTGCGGCTCGCGCTGTGCGGAGGCGAGCGCCGCTCGCATCGTCATGGCCTGCCCCGCGAGGCTCGGCCGGGTGATGTGACCGACATCGGTGGTCAGCCCGTAGCCGCTGAGCGCGGCATAGATCCGTGCGCCACGACCGCACGCATGCGCCCAGTCCTCGAGCACGACAAAAGCGGCACCCTCTCCGAGCACCAGTCCGGAACGGGTAGCCGCGAACGGCCTGCACGAGGCCGATGGCTGGGCGATATCCACTCGCGCGAGCGTGCGCATGGCATCCCATGCGCGCAGCACCCCCGGGGTGAGCGGCGCCTCGGCGCCCCCGGCCAGCATCACGTGGGCGGCGCCGGCCCGAATCTTCGTAGCCGCCTCACCGAGCGCGACGGCGGAGGATGAGCATGCGGTCGAATAACTCAGATTCGGGCCCGCAAGACCGTACTCGATCGCGATCCAGCCGGCGACTGCGTTGGACATCGCGCGAATGACGGTGAAGGGGCCGAGCCGATCGGAGTGCTCGCCGTAGAGCACGCGGTAGCCCTCATCGGTGGTCGTCGCACCGCCCATACCGGTGCCGACTGCGACTCCGCAGCGCTCCCGATCCTCGCGGTCGAAATCGATTCCCGCATCGGCAACGGCCTGCGCAGCCGCGTAGCGCGCGAGCTCGCATACCCGGTCGCGCATTCGCGCCCGCGCGTCGGCGATTTCCGCGGAGGGCGGAAGCTCTGCAGGCGCACCGATCGAGGAGCCCGGCTCCTTGCTGAGTGGGCATGGCAGCACGCGAATGCCGGAAACGCCCGCGTGCAGATTCGAGAAGAGCTGCGTGGTCGAGTCACCGAGGGGACAGACGACCCCGACGCCGGTGATCGCAACGCGTTCCCTCATTCTGCGGGGCTCGCCGGAACAGGACGCGCGAGTGGCGCTGCGGTACCGGCCTGCGTGACCGGCGCCGTATCCGGGCGCGCAAGCAGGCCGTCCACGTAGTCGGCGAGATCGCCTACCGTCACGAGCGAGCGTGGCATGTCGTCCCTGATCTTGAGTTGAAAGCGATCCTCGATCTTGAAGAGCAGCTCGAGCATGTCGAGTGAGTCCACGCCGAGCTCATCGAGCTTGGTCTCCCGGTCCAGACGCGCGGTTTTCACCCTGAACTCCGCGGCGAAGATGCTCTGCAGCGTCTCGAGCGTACTCATGGGGTCCTCCTAGGCTTAACGCGGCTTAACGCTGGCTTAACGCCGATCTGGCGCTGAGATCGCGAGCGCGGGCAATGCGGCAGCATAAAGCATGCGGCGCCTGCTGGCCTGCGAGGACGCTGAGGGAGGAGTACAGCTTAAGTCCATGATTCAAAAGCTATAGGAACCCGCTGCCCGACTGCGCTTCGGAATCGAGATAGAATCTGAATCCGGAGCGGGCGCCGCACTTTGCCGGCACGCATCGTCCTCCGCGGCTGCGAGCGGTGGGGGAACGGCACGAGATCACGGTCGTGGAAACTAGATTGAGGTAACTATCAATGTCGAACTCAGTGTCCACTCCTTTGTTCATCGGGGGCAAGGAACGAGAGACCGCGGACAAGATGGCGATTGCCGATCCCGCCAAGCCAGGCGTCGTCGTGGGTCATGCCGCCGCGGCCACCCCCCAGGATGTCGGCGATGCCGTTGCCGCCGCGAAGGCCGCCTACCCGGGCTGGTCCGCGCTATCGCCCCACCAACGTGCTGAAAAGATGCTGGCGGCACTGGCCGGCATTGCCGAGAACCGTGATGAGGACGCCGCCATCCTGTCCCAGGAGAACGGGAAGGTCCGCATCGAAGCCTGGGTTGACTCGCTGGTATTGGAGCTTCGTTGGAAGCTCGCCTTGAATCACGCCAATGAAGTCAACGAGTCCAAGGTGCTGCCCCCGATTCCGGGCGCCATACCGGTCGCAACCACGGTGGCCTACCAGCCCTTGGGGGTCGTGACCATCATCGTGCCGTTCAACTGGCCGATCGCCATTCTCGGGGCCTCGCTGCCGCAGGCGCTGCTTGCGGGAAATACCGTCATCGTGAAGCCGCCCCTGACCTGCCCATTGGCAACGGCCCGCGTGGTGCAGCGCATTGCCAGGCAATTGCCCCCCGGTGTGCTCAACGTCGTCACCGGTCCCGATGCCAACATGAGCGCGCTCATCCGCAATCCAAGTGTGGCGAAGGTCTGCTTCACGGGTTCGGTGGGCGGGGGGAAGAAAATCATGGAGCTGGCCTCCGGAAGCCTCACCCGGGTCACGCTCGAGCTGGGTGGCAACGATGCCGCCATCGTGCTCAAGGACGCCCAGATCGACGATACGCACCTCGACCGCCTGTTTGCGGCCATCTACGACACCACCGGCCAGATCTGCATGAATGCCAAGCGACTCTTCGTGCACAAGTCGCGGGTTGATGAGGTCATCAATGGTCTTTCCGCTCGCCTGCAGAAAGTGAAGCTCGGCTATGGCCTCGAGAGAGCCACGACCATGGGCCCGCTGCACTCGCCGGCGCAGAAGACCTTCGTCGAGAACCTGGTGAGGGAGGCCAAGGACTCCGGCGCCAAGGTGCTTGAATTCGGCGAACTGCCGGGCGGCGACCTGCGAGGCGGAAACTTCGTCCGGCCCGCGATCGTCGTCAATCCGGACCTCAAGCTGCGCATTGTGACCGAGGAGCAGTTCGGCCCGGTGATTCCGGTGATTCCCTTCGAAAGCGAAGCGGACGCGATCCGGATGGCGAACGATTCCTGGGCCGGCCTCGCCGGTTCGGTGTGGACGACCGATCCCAAGGCCGCCAATCGCGTGGCCAGTCAGTTGGTCTGCGGTTACGTCTGGGTGAACGACCATGGCGCCACCCGCCTCGACCTGCGCGCACCGTTTGGCGGGATGAAAGCATCGGGCATCGGCCGCGAGCAGGGTATTGAAGGTATCCGCGCCTTCCAGGATACCCGCTCCATCGCGCATCTCGACGAGGCCGCGCTCGCAGCGATGGCGCACTGATCGATCGTCCGCGCGCTCGAAGCCCCGCGCGCGAAGCGCACGCGGCGCAGGAGAAGAACCATGCCTTCCGCTGGCACGCGTTTGCTGGCGATGCTCGGTGCGCTCGCTGCGTTTGCACCGCCGGCCCTTGCCGGCGCGGCAAACCTCAACCATCCCACCGGGACTCGCGGGCTCATCATGGTCGACAAGATGGGGAGCCGCGTGCTCTTTTTCGGCGCGAGCGGCGATCGCGAGCTCGGCGAGCTGCATCCAAGCGCCAACCCTGCCCTGCGTCCCCATGAGGTCGCAATCTCCCCGGACGACCGCACCGCGTACGTGTCGGTTTACGGTGATGGCGTGTTTGGAAACAACCCCCATCCAGGACACACCATTGCGGTCATTGATCTTGCGACGCGGCGCATGGTCGGCCGTATCGATGTATCTCCGTATCGCGCGCCCCACGGCATGCAGGTGGATGCCGCGGGGCGGCTGTACGTCGCCTGCGACCTGGACCACAAGGTGCTGGTGATCGACCCGAAGCGTCGCCGCATCGAGGCAGCGATCGATGTCGGAGAAGCCGGACATTGGATCGCGCTCGCACCCGAAGAGGGCCGGATCTACGTCTCGGCCCACGGCACGAAGCCCTTCATCAGTGTGGTCGGCGTTAAGTCGCGCCGCGTGATCGATCGGATTCCCATCGAGCACGGCACCATGGGCATCACCGTTTCACCGGACGGACGTACGGTGCTGGCCGCCGATGCGGCCGCACCGGTACTGCACATCGTCTCGACCCACACGGACCGGGAGGTCGGCCAGGTACGCGTGCAAGACTACGGCCGCGGTCTTTACAAGGTCTTCTATAGCCCCGACGGTCGTTACGTGCTGACGTGTCTGCCCACGGGGCAGATCAACATCTTCAACGCCGCCGACCTCGCTGCGCCTCAGCGAATCTTGCACTCGCCGGGCACCGCGCTCATGGGTTTTGCGTTCTCAGCCGACGGCCGCAGCGCCCTTACCGGTAATCACGGCCAGGGCACCGTCTCGCGTATCGACCTCGCCGCCGGGCGTATCACCGATACGTTCCAGGCCGGAAAGGGCGTCGAGACACTCGCCTATTACTGACGGAGAGCAGTCGTATGAGCCCGCCTCGCCACGGCGAAGACCCCTATCGATGGATAATCCTCGCCATCATCGCGTTCCTGTTCTTCATGACCAACTTCGCGGAGTTCCAGCTCGCTGGCGTAGCCGGGAGTCTGTCATCGGCTCTGCACCTCACGCCGATGGAGTTCGCGATGTGCGCGTTTGCGCCGTTTCTCATGAACTTCGTGTTCGGCATCCCGGTAGGGATGATGGCGGACCGGTTCGGGACCAAAGCGGTCGGCATCGCGCTGCTCGTGGTGAGCTGTGCCGGAATCATCGGCCGGACTTACGCTTCGTCGGACTTCGCGAGCCTGTTCGTCTGGATGCTTCTGTTTGGCTTTTCAATGGCCTTCACCAACGCGCTCGGCCCTAAGATTCTCGGCACCTGGTTCAAGCCCGAGCACATGCCGCTCGCCATGGGCGTGTTCATCGCGAGCGCCGGACTCGGCGTGGGTTTCGGGGAGGCGACCGCACCACTCTTTGTCTCGCTGACGGGGGTCTTCACGCTCGCCTGGGTGTCATTCACCGCCGCGACGGTCTGGTTCCTCCTGGGATTCAGGGCGAAGCCGTCCGGCCAACCCGATGCGCCGCCGCAGCGCATTCTCGAGTTCCTCGGCATCGCCGCGCGCAATCGGCACGTGTGGGTCGCGGGCATCGCCGCATTGTTCTTTTTCGCGGCGGTTGTGGGTACCTCGGGTAATCTCCCGGTCGCCTTGGTCCAGGTAAAGGGCGTGAGTCCTGTCCGTGCGGGGCTTCTGGGCATTCCGCTCGGCTTGGGTGCGGCGCTCGGCTGCTCGATCGTGCCGCTGATCCTGCGCCGGCTCCCCGGCATCAGGATTTGGCTCGCCTCCGTGGTCGTCGCGGGAGCCGCCCTGCTGCTTGCGGCGCTCGCGGTTCCCTTCGGACCGCTGACCTGGACTTGCGTGATACTCGGCACCCTTCTGACGAACGGGATGCTGACGCTTACTCTGCCAATTCCCGTCATGTTGCGCGAAATCGGGACGACCTACGGAGGCAGCGCCGGCGGCATCGTGAGCCTCTTGCAGACCGGCGGCGGCTTCTTCATTCCGACTTTCGCAATTGCGCTCATCGCCGGAACGAGCCCCATGGCGACGTTCGCCGTGATCTTTGCCCTGTACCTGATCTCTGCGGTGCTCGTGCTCGTCCTGCCCGAGCGTGGCTTTCGTCACGCCGAACCCGAATGGCAGGCTGTTGAGGTGCCGGTGTCCGCGCCAGGAGGGATCAACCGCGCGATACCGTGACCTTACGATGGCTCGGCCAGTGGTGTCACGCCGCTTGGAACAAGGAACCCGCTCGACCTGTGATGCCCCGCCTCCAAGCCGAAGCCGACCAACCTGACCCGACGACGGGCCTCGCCCCTCACGGCGCCGCCGGAAAATTGCGCTGCATAACGGCCTTGAGCAGCGCATGGGCGTCTGCGCGGATAGCAATCGCGTGCAGGCGCGGACAATGCGCCGCAAACCACGCGCGGCGGGGCCTCCAGTGCGTCATCACCGCGACGTAGACATCGAGCGCTGAGAAGCGCGAACCGAGCGCCCAGTCGCCCTCGCTCACGTCTGATTCGAACTGTCGCCAGAGCCGCTCCCGATAAGCATCGGTCGAACCCTGCAGAGATTGCGCATCCCCGCTCACCCAGCGCTCCGGATAGTCTCCGTACGTGAAGGTGGGATAAACGTTCGCCGCAATCCAGACGAGCCGCCGCAGGAACATGGGCCTGAGCGGCGTACCCGGGGCGGGCGCCAGTCCGGCCTGTGGGTGACGCTCGGACAGCAATAGCGTGATGGCCGCACTCTCGGTCATCACCGTGCCGTCGGGCAGAACGAGCGTGGGGACCTGTCCGAGCGAGTTGACACGCAGCAGCCGATCGCGTGCTGCACCGGGGCGATCAAAGCCCGTGACATCCTCGATCCGTACTGGGGCAGAACACAGGGCCAGCATCGCTTCGGCGAGCGTCGAGCCCCAGCCGGGAACCGAAAAAACCGTGTACGAGACGGACTGCTCCATCGCGTCTAAATCCGCAAGTGATCCTACCCTGGCGAGAGCCGCCGCTTCGACTGCGGCTGCGGTCGCAGATCAGGCCAGGTGGAGGTTTTCATCGAGCTGTCGCCGCGGAACATTGCCTCGATGTGGCGGATCAGTCCGTCCTGGATCTTGAACACCTCGAATACGACCGAGGCGTTGTTGTTCGGGTATTCGGGCGGCGAGGTGAAGTTGGCGACTGCCATCACGACGCCGCGCTCGACATCGGCGATATAGAACCGGCGGTTTCTCACGATCCATTTGATCCGGGGGTTCTTGAACTCACCGGCACAGCTGCCGGGTGACTCGGGCTGATTGACCGTCAGCACCGCGTCCTCGAGACGCGAGCATTCCGGATGCCAGGGTGCGTCGTGGTAGTCGAGCGTTCCGGAAACCACGTCGAAGTATTTGTCCGCCGTGGCGATGAGCTCTGCGCGCGAAACACGCTCATCCGGTGGCAGCACGGTGTCGTAGATCCGGTCAGCCTGCGTAAGTTTGGAAGCCGGAGCTCTCCTGAGCATTCCGTCGTAGGAGATCTCCTCGACCTCCGTAACCTGCTGCGCGACCACCTTCAGGCGCACCATGTAGAACCACCATCGCTCTGCCTGGTTCGTGGGAGCGTTGGTGACTGTGCCCATCAGGATTGCCGCGCCCGTCATGGGATCGACAAGCGCCTGTCGATACGGCATGCGCTTGGCCAACCCCCAGACCTCCCCCTTGCCGAGCTGAACGTCGACTCCGTTCGAGGTGACGCGCAGTTTGGAGGCGACCTTGATACGGGAGGTGTCGTTGTCGAGCAGGCCTTCTGTATAGGTCTGTAGGAACTCGAGGAGGCAACGACGGTTGCAATCCGGCGCACTCGCCTTCGGTGCTGCGCCCGCACCCGTCAGACCCAGACCGATCAGCACGAGCACGCAGCCGAGCGAGGCGGCTGCGCGATGTAAACGATGGACCATGAGAGACCCCCAGTCTTCACCGGTGATGCGCGTCGTTCCATCTGTCGGCCGCGATGATCTCCCGCTGAGCGCGCTGCAAGGCCTCGAGTGCCTTCTCGGCGTGCCCACCAAACTCGATGCCCCGGTTGGCGCCTTGGGCCTCTTGAATGTGGCGAATCGCGTTGTCAGTGGCGCCATACGCATCCCTTAGATTGGGATGATGGACTTCGTAAGCGAGGGCGATCGTGGTAACGAGAACTGCAGCCAGCGAAGCAATGAGAGTCTTTTTCATGATTCCCCCTGCGATGAATGACACGGTGAATTGCCATGTCGGTGGCAGTGATGAGCATACCGAGTAATCGGACGGATGGACATTCCGGGAAACTGCTCGGCCATGACTTTGGCCCGAAAACCGTCAACTCTCCAAGAGTGCTCGCGCGAGAATCAAGCCAGTCCCCGTCATGAGAAGCGAGCCTGCTACATGGGCAACAATCGCTACGCAGCTCCAGCCGTACTCCAGCCGAAAGAACAGCGTCACGGTCTCTGCCGAGAACGTCGAGAAAGTCGTGAGACCGCCGAGAAAGCCCGTAGTCACAAACAATCGTGTAGCCGGCGTAAGCCCCAGCGGTTCCGCAACGGCCATAGCGACCCCCATGATGAAGCCGCCAAGGAGATTAGCAGCGAGCGTCCCGAGTGGCAGCGTTGGAAACACGGGATTGAACAGTAGACCCAGTCCCCATCGGAGCCACGCTCCCACGGCGGCACCCGATCCAACGGCCAACAAGCTGAGCCAAGGCATTCGCACTCCTTACCGTGCGTCGTGTTCTGATATTTCGTCGAGCGCGCCAATTGGCTCGTTCTAGCCGGACATGACCACCGAAGACGGGTCGACTTTATCGGGGTTCACAACCCCAAAGCGCGCCGGAATCTGTGCATAGAATAAGCGAACCTTCTCCCGGTGCAGTAGGTCGAGTAGTTTTGCAGCCTCCTCGTCCGTCACGATAAATTCCACTTCAACCGACAGCTGACCGGCGAGCTCGAAGAAGTGTGCCTCGTGCAATCTGTGATGCCGCCCGAAGCCCGCCATGGCTTTGAACGCGGAACCACCACGGATTCCGAGCTTATTGGCCTCCTCGAGCAGCCACTCCCAGACAAGACGGTGCTTGTATTTGTGATCTTCATGGACATAAAAGCGGAAGAATGAGCCCTGCATTTGCGGTACCTCACGTCGTTATGGACACGCTTGTGCTTCTGTACACGCCCTTGTTCCCGCTCGAGCGTGCAATGGTGCGCAGACATAGCATGCCCTCTGGCTCCGCTTCCACATCAGTGAGCGTTTGGATCGCACCATTGACGTTTCGAACGGTCCGGCCTATTTTGTCCGATCGGGGATGGAGTCCCCCTGAACCGCCTTTGCTGATGACTCCTACGGTGCGA